>DATMYT010000278.1:0-10535 GCA_035560855.1 Negativicutes bacterium
GATATAACATTCTCTTAACACGAACATGTTGTCAGGTTGCGATAATAAAAGCAACAGGAAATATTCATGCCGCTCTCTGTAAAAAAGGGGGCGGCATGAATATTATAGAGGCCCTGTATAGACATCCGCACAGGAGGCACCCGTGATTGACCGCAATGGAGACTTGCCGTACTATCGTCAATTGATCAACTTCGTTCAGAGCCAAATTGACGCCGGAGTGTTAAAGGAAGGCGAGCAGTTGCCTTCTGAAGTTGCTTTGGCTGAGGCGTATCACGTAAACCGGCACACCGTCAGGCAGGCTTTTTCGGAGCTCTGTCGGATCGGGGTTCTGTACCGGGAAAAAGGGTGCGGAACTTTTGTTGCAAAACCGTTGCTTGATTGTATGGAATATAAGTTGTCCCGCAAAAATCGCTTCACGGAAAATATCTGCCAAGCTGGAGGCGTTCCGGGCAGCCAAGTGCTGCGGGCAATGGAAATGAATGCACCCGCAGAGGTTGCGCGAAAACTTTCCCTCGGCAAGGCAGAAAATGTATATGTGCTTGAACTGCTGCGCACTGTCAATGGAAACCCGTTTTTGGCCAGCACCAACTTTTTTCCGGTCCGCCTTTTTCCGGAGTTTTTGGGCAAACTAATGGATTTTATTTCACTGTCGGACTTGTTGGACGAACATTACGGGATACAGCTCCACCGGTCCAGTTGCCTTTTTCGGGCTTCCTTTCCCAATGCACAGGAAGCGGCTGCCCTGAATGTTCCGCGCAATTTGCCGGTGCTGCGGGTCGAAAATGTACTAAAATCCCAGGACGAGATCCTGAGTCAATATAGCGTGACTTGTTACCGCGGAGATAATGCCAAAGTTAGCGTGGAGTGGGAAAAAAATTAATGCAGGGGGAATGACAGATGAAAAAAATCCGGGGAAATGCGATGACGGTTGTAGTAATGATGGTTATGGCTGTGGTTATGCTCACAGGATGCGGCGGAGCGCCAAAAACAACTACGCAGGAAAAACCTGCCGAAGCTCCCAAAGTTCTACGCATTGGCGCCATTCCGGCTGAAGATGCCCAGAAGACGCGCGACGCTTATGCTGCACTCACCAAATATCTGGAGAAGAAAACCGGCCTTAAGACGGAACTGTTTGTTGCCACTGACTATTCGGGCGTGATCGAGGCAATGCGCTCCGGTAAACTGGATATTGCCATGTTTGGGCCTTTCTCCTATGTTTTGGCGGCGGACAAGGCCGGCGCGGAAGCATTCGTTGTGGAAAACCGCAAAGGTTCGGGGACTTCATACCGCAGTATCGTGGTTACTCATCCCGACAGCGGCGTCAATAGTCTGCAGGATTTAAAAGGGAAAACGTATTCGTTTGTGGACCCGGCGTCTACTTCCGGCAATTTGATTCCTCGTTCTTTTTTTAAGAAAAACAATATCGACCCGGAGAAGGACTTCAAGAGCACAATTTACGCAGGCGGTCATGACGCAGTGGCTTTGGCTGTTAAAAACCGTAAAGTGGACGCAGGTTCGATGGATGACATCACGTTCGGCAACATGATGGAAAAAAAGTTAATCAGCGAACAGAATCTCAAAGTCATATTCCGCTCGGATCCGATTCCGGGATCGCCCTGGGCTTATCGTAAAGATCTTCCGGCTGATTTGAAAACTAAGATCCGCGAAGCTTTCCTGGCAATGGATAAGGAAGATCAAGCCGCCCTTAGCGCCTATGCCGGCAAAGTGGAAAAATATGACGCGGTTAGTGATTCCAATTACAATGTGATTCGCGATACAGCCAAGATTTTAAATCTGGATTTAAACAAAAAATAAACCCATGCCAATGATGGGAGGAAACACCATGATAGAGATTCGCAAGCTTCAAAAACACTATGGCGAGACGGCAGCGTTGCAGGAAATCAATCTTCAGATCAGCCGAGGGCAGTTTGTGGTACTGCTGGGTCCAAGCGGAGCCGGCAAGTCAACCTTGCTTCGGTGCATCAACGGCCTGGTGGTTCCGACGGACGGAGAAGTGATCATTGATGGTGTTCCTCTGTGGACCGTCAAGCACTTGGAAGAAATCCGCAAACGAGTCGGGATGGTTTTCCAACAGTTTAATCTGGTGAAACGGCTGACGGTACTGGAAAATGTCCTGTGTGGATGTTTGGCGCACAACCCAGTATTGTCCACCTGTTTGAAACTGTTTCCGCAGGAGGAGATCGAGTTCGGTATGCAATGCTTGCGCAGAGTCGGGTTGGAAGAGAAAGCGCATCAGCGGGCCGACCATTTAAGCGGGGGACAGCAGCAACGTGTTGGGATTGCGCGGGCTTTGGCGCAGCGTCCGGATATCATTCTGGCGGATGAACCGGTGGCCAGCCTCGATCCGCGGTCGGCGGAACGAGTGATGACCATACTGCAGGAGATTCACCGACAGGATAATATCACGGTAATTGTCAGTCTGCACAATATTGCGCTGGCCCGGCAATACGCCCAACGAATTGTAGGCATCCGAGGCGGCGTCATCGTTGTGGACAAGTCGCGGTTGGCGCTGACAGATCAGGATGTGGAGCATATCTATGGCGAGCTGTGCAAAGAAGACGTGGAATTTGAATGGGCAAAGGCGGCGTGTGTGAATGCGTAAATCTGAACTATTGGCATTGCGTCCCGCTACTCCCTGGCCCGAAGATTGGCGAACTTTTGCCCGCAATATCGGCATCGCCTTGTTTTTGGCGATATTGTATGGTTGGAGCGCTCTTGGCGTCAATCTTAGCCTGCGGGAACTGGTGGAAGGGTTGCCTCAATTGGCGGACATTATTTCCCGTATGCTGCCGCCAAACCCTGCGGTGCTTCCCCGTTTGGTGCGGCCAACCATAGAAACCTTGCAAATATCAATATGGGGAACTACGTTGGCGATTTTATTTACGATTCCTTTTGGGCTGGCCGCTGCCAAAAATATTTCGCCGCATCCCCTTTTATACAAGGGTAGCCGATTTATTCTTAACGCGACCCGATCTATCTCGGAGATTATTTTTGCACTGGTTTTCGTGGCCGCGGTCGGGCTCGGGCCTTTTCCGGGGGTACTGGCGCTGGCATTTCATTCGGTTGGCATGTTGGGAAAGTTCCTGGCCGAATCCATCGAAAACATCGACGCAGGGCCGATGGAAGCGCTACGGGCGACTGGGGCCAGTCAGTGGCAGATCATCGTGTATGCCGTAGTTCCGCAAATTTTACCGGAATTTGTAACGTTGTGCTTGTACCGGTGGGAATTGAACTTTCGCTCAGCAACGATTCTTGGAATTGTGGGGGCTGGAGGAATCGGTTTTGAACTGATTACCAGTATGCGGCTGTTTCAATATCCGGACATGACCATGATCCTGGTGGTGATTCTGGCAATGGTGTCAGGTGTGGATTACATATCTTCGTGGATACGGGCAAGAATTATTTGAGATCATTCGAAGCGGGGGTGACACAATGGAACTTCAAGAATTGCAGGAACTGTTGGCCGAAGGCGATAAAAAGCTGTGGCAAGGGTTGGCTGAGGATATCTCCCGTACTCATGAGGTGGAGGTAGTGTCTCCGCCGGAAACTTGCCTGATGCTGATGCAGGTCAGGGACAGTGTCGGACAGACTCCTTTTTATGCAGGCGAAGTGTTGCTTACAGAGGCGGCCGTAAAGGTGAATGGGTTGTTGGCGCATGGATTTGCGATGGGAAATGAACCGGTGCGGGCGCTTTGCCATGCGGTCATTACGGCAGCCGTGCAATTGGAGTTGCCGGAAAAGAACATTATTACGATGACGTTGGCGGAGGAAGCCGAACGAGTGCTCTGCAGGCGCGCTGCAGAGGATGGGCTGATCGCCTCCAGCCGCGTACGTTTCGACGTCATGGAGGGAGCATAATGAATTCGGTGATCGAATCTTCTTTTGACAAAGTATTCGATACGCAGAAAATATTTCGGGTGTTGCTGGATGTGATGGCTCGTCCGGGAACCATGCAGGAACTTGTTCTTCCGCCTTTAAATGCACCGAGGGGTTTTCATCGCCATACGGCGGCCATCGCATTTACATTGCTTGATGAAGCTACGACTTTTGGGTTGATTCCTTACAACGAAGAATGGGAACGGTATATCCGGCTGAATACCGGTGCCTGTAGAGAGGAAAACTGCCGTGCGGATTATCTGATTGTGCAGGGCGGGAACGTCTGGCCCGAGTGCGAGCGGTTTAATCGCGGTAGCCTAGCCTCTCCGGAAAAAAGCAGTACGCTTATCGTTAACGTCGAATCGATTACAGAAGAGGCGCAGGCGGAAACCGCACTTCTTTTGAAGGGACCGGGGATTGAAGCAACGAATAGGGTTGGGCTGAGAGGGCTGCATGAGAGGAATATTCAGGCGGTCAAAGAACTGAACAACGAATTTCCGCTGGGTGTGGACGTAATATTGGTGGACGCCGCAGGGAAGGTTTGCGCCTTGCCCCGCTCGGTCCGAATTGATCTGGAGGAAAGCTGCTGATGGGTTATGTGGCGGTATCGGGCGGCGAGGACGCGATCCGGCGTTCCCGTGAACTCGTGGACTATTTCAGACTGCGCGGTGAATCATCGCCGATAGAAGTGAAACAAATTCGTGAACAACAACGATTGGCAGTGGACAAGGTAATGGGCGAAGGTGCGCTGTATGCACCGGATATTGCGGCTCTGGCCCTGAAGCAGGCGGAAGGGGACTCGGTGGAAGCTTCCTTTATCGTGCGCGCTTACCGGGCTACGCAACCCAGACGGTATATTTCCAAGCCGGTGGATACAACCGACATGCAAGTGATTCGCCGGATATCCGGAGCGTTCCAGGATATTCCGGGCGGGCAGATCTTGGGGCCTACCCGAGATTATACGTTGCGGTTGATCGATTTCAGCCTGCTGGAAGAAACAGGCGCATCGGTCCAGACGTTTTTGAGCAAGCTGGGAATCGATCCGAGCGGGGTTGGCGATTCCGCGCCGTTTGCCAAAGTGGTCGATCTTTTACGCGCGGAAGGACTGCTGGAAGAGGTGGAGAGCAATGAAGGCGCTCCATCGGATATTACCCGCGAGAATTTGCCGTTTCCTCTGCCGCGTTCTGCAAAACTGCAGACGCTGGCCAGAGGGGAGACCGGTGCGATGATGGCGCTCGCCTACAGTTCGATTCGGGGCTATGGCGACATTCACCCCTATTTGGGCGAATTACGGATTGGCACGGTGCCTTTGTACCTTCCTCATCCTGACGGTGTGCAAACGGTATATGCGGGGCGGGTTCTCGTCACGGAAGCCGAAATCATCGCGCAGTATGCGGAGGGGGAGAAAGGGTGCACGCCAAAACTAACTCTTGGCTATGGATTTTGTTTTGGGCATAACGAACTAAAAGCGCTGTCGATGGGGATTTTGGACCGCTGTATGCGGAGCCGCGCTCCTGTAAAAGCACCGGCGGAGGACGAGGAGTTTGTTCTTACGCACATTGACGGAGTTGAAGCTTCGGGTTTTGTAGCGCATTGGAAACTTCCCCACTATGTTACCTTCCAGTCCACGCTGGATCGCCTGCGCAAGTCGCAACGGATGGGGGAATGAGAGCTGTGCTGGATCTGGAGGCGTTTGTGAAAAAACCAGGCTATCACTTTGCTTTTCTTGATGAAAATACAAAACGGGAGATTCGACGAAAAATATTGAAAGCGGTTGCAATTCCAGGCTATCAGGTTCCGTTTGCTTCGCCGGAATTGCCGATTGCCCGGGGGTGGGGCACCGGTGGCCTGCAGGTTACCATGTCGATCATCGGACCTGCGGATGTTCTCAAAGTTATTGATCAGGGTTGTGACGGCGGTGTCAACGCGGTCAATATCCGCGACTTTCTGCAGACGACCACCGGAGTGCAAACCACGATCAATACAGCCGAAGCAACTATTGTGCAAACTCGTCACCGCATACCGGAACAGCCGATGCGGCGGGATCAGATCCTTGTGTTTCAGGTTCCTATTCCAGAGCCATTGCGGTTCGTTGAACCCAGTATGGCAAAAACCAGAGAAATGCATGCCGAAATGGACTATAGCCGGATGTGGGTTTTCCTGTATGAGTATATCGTGAAGTGGGGAGAAATTACGATTGGGGCGAGATATCCGTCGATGGTCAATCGGCGTTACCTGATTGATCCGTCGCCGATTCCCCGTTGGGACGTGCCGAAGCTGAACCAATCGGATACCTTGCATCTGTTTGGCGCCGGAAGGGAGAAGCGTATTTATGCCGTGCCGCCCTATACGTTGGTAGAACCCCTGGAGTTTGACGATCACCGGTTCCGGGTGGAGGATTTTACCGATTGTCGTTGTATCCGTTGCGGTTCTTCGTCAACCTACATGAATGAAATTTTGCAGGCCGGTAGTGGGGCCAAAATGTATGTTTGCTCGGACAGCAGCCATTGCGACCAACTTAAGGCGGCAAGACGGAGGAATGAAGATGGCTGAGAAAACCATGAAACGAGTGCTAGCGGTGCGCGGCCTGACGAAAGTCTACGGCGACGCCTGCCCGGATTGTGAAAGGTTGACGGGACCGGAGTCCGGCGTGAACCAATGTCCTCGTTGCGGGTCGATTGTTGCTTGCTCCGATGTGAGTCTGACTCTGGATCAGGGTGAAATTCTTGGCATTGTAGGGGAAAGCGGCTCGGGGAAGAGTACATTGGTGCGTTGCCTGTACTTTGATGAAGCAGCAACCGGCGGAGAGGTCTATATGCCGGAGTATGAAGCGGGTACGCTGAACCTTCTTACGGTATCTTCGCAGAAAAAACGATACATTCGAAACCATTTGATGGGGATGGTGTATCAAAATCCTTTGATGGGAATCAAACCTCATTTCACAGCCGGAGGGAATGTTGCGGAAAAATTGTTGACGGCAGAAATCTACCACTTTGGGGATATACGCGCCAGGGCGGCGGAGCTTTTGGAACGAACAGAAATCCCACGGGCCCGAATGGATGATTTTCCGGCCCGGTTCAGCGGCGGAATGCAGCAACGTGTGCAGATCGCCAAAGCGTTGGCCAATAATCCGCCCTTGTTGTTTTTGGACGAAGTGACCACCGGTCTGGACGTTTCGGTGCAGGCCCGAGTGCTGGATCTCATCAAGGAAATTCAGCAGGAACTCAAGGTTGCCATGATTGCGGTATCGCATGATATGGGAGTGATCCGCATGCTGGCGGATCGTACGTGTGTGATGAAAAACGGTCGCATGGTCGAGATGGGCCTGACGGATCAGATCATGGAAGACCCGCAACATTTTTATACTCAACTTTTGGTTCATTCCATGGTTTGAGAAAGGGGGGGAACGACGTGTTGGCGGAACAGGAAATTTTGTCAATTCGGGGTCTGCGTAAAGAATTTACCTTGCACATGCTCGGCGGGAAAGTGATTGTTGGTTGTGATGATGTGAACTTTTCGCTCAAGCAGGGGGAGTTTATGGCTATAGTCGGGCCAAGCGGTGCGGGAAAGTCTTCAATCGTCAAATGTCTTTATCGAACCTATCTTCCGACGTTCGGACAGATATGGTATCGAAAGGCGGACGGAACGGTATTGAATCTGGCGACAGCGTCCGAACAACAGATTGTTCAGCTGCGGCAAACTGAAATGGCGTATGTGAGCCAGTTTTTGAAGGTAATTCCACGAATTTCCGCGTTGGATACCCTGGCGAGCGGACTGCGGCAACGCGGCGTCGAAATGGCGACGGCGAGGCGTCAGGCGGGGGACTTTCTTGCGATGATGAATATTGATGAAGCGTTGTGGGATGCCTACCCATCGACTTTCAGCGGCGGGGAGCAACAGCGGATCAACGTGGCGCGAGCGCTCATTATCAGGCCGAGGTTGCTGCTGCTCGATGAACCGACGGCGTCACTGGATGCGGAAACAAAACGGGTAGTGCTACAGGCGCTGCTCACGTTAAAGAGTCAGGGAACGACGATTGTTGGGATTTTTCATGATACGGAGTCCGTCAAGCGGTTAGCGGATCGGTGCTTTACCATGCAGGCGGGACGGTGCAAGTCGGTGTCGAAAGCGCGGGAGGTGGTCTAGCGTGGCAAAACGGGTTATTCTGACCAATGGGCAGGTAGTATTACCGGACCGGATTCTTGCCGCAGGCGAAGTGATGGTCGAAGACGGAGTAATTCAATATACGGGACAAAGCTCGAGTTCGCGGGCGTTGGCGGGCGAGACGGTTATCGACGCTGAAGGCGGGTTCATCCTGCCGGGATTTATTGATATGCATTGTGATGCCATCGAAAAAGAAATGGAACCTCGCCCAGGTGCGTATTTTGACATGGGCATTGCGTTGCCGGAACTCGAAAAGAAACTGGCTGGTCAAGGCATTACCAGCATGTACCATTCTTTTTCCTTTGCCGGAGCCGAATATGGGATACGCGAAGATTGCACGGCGGCAAATTGTGTGCGGCAGATCATCGCAATGAAGCGGAACGGCGCTCTGATTCGCAACAAGATTCATCTTCGATTTGAAATTACCAACTACCCGGCGGTTGAATTGATCCGGTCGCTAATTGCGGACGGCGTGGTGGATGTGTTGTCGTTTATGGATCATACTCCGGGGCAGGGACAATATCCGACCGTTAACGACTACAAAAACTATTTGGAGAAAACCTATCACATGCCGTTTGAAAAAGTGCAGGAGATTTTGTCGATCAAGGAACAGGGGCGTATGCAGGCGGGACGAAGCGTGGAAACTCTTTGCCGTGCAGCGCTGCTAGCTGGGGTGACGATGGCATCGCATGACGACGATGACGAAAACAAGGTTCGCGAATATGCGAAGATGGGGGTTCGGATCCATGAGTTTCCCATTCGCGTCGATGTGGCGAAAGCGGCTCGGGCGGAGGGTAATTCGGTTTGCGTCGGAGCTCCCAATATTGTCAGGGGGAAATCCACCGGCAAAGGGATGCTGGCGATGGATGCCATTACGGCGGGAGCGGTGGATATCATTTGCTCGGACTACCATCCATCTTCCGTTTTGCATTCGATCTTCAAACTGTCACGGGAAGCGATGTCTTTGCCAGAGGCGGTTGCCATGGCGTCTTTGAATCCGGCGCGGGCGCTCGCGCTGCATGATGTGGGGTCTTTGGAAACGGGGAAGAAAGCGGATATCCTCGTGGTAAACATGCGCGGAGGAAGCCCGGTGGTGACGACGACTGTTGTGGATGGAATTCCAGTCTATAGTATCCAGTACCGGCGTCGGGATTTTGAGGACGCTTCTTTTCAGGAAAAAGCAGGATAGGAGGGGCTGCTGTGAACGTACATCATATTGCGATCAATGCGGATGCGGAAACTATCGACGGGAGACTGTCCGTGCTGCGACGAGAGCTTGACTGGTATCATAACGCCGGATTTTCCGCAGTGGAATTAGCGGCGCACGGCCTTGGCGTGATTGACAATGGAATGCTGAATGAAAAACGGATGAAAGAGGTTCTCGGTGTGTTGCGGGATTATCCTTTTCAGTACTTGGTTCATGGGCCCAACCCATTGAATTTGATGGACCTGGAGCAAGACGAGACGGAACGGAGGCTTTTTGGCGCGACAATCGAATTCTCGGCCCGAGTGGGTTCTCCGTTAATGGTGTACCACGCCGGCCGGTATTTGCCGGAAGAACAATTTTTGTTGCGAGGACGAACGCAACTGACGGAATCGGAACAGTGCGGCATGCGGGAGCTTGAAAAGCTGCGCCTACGTGAATTGGGCGATATCGCCAAGCGTTCCGGTGTGGTGATTGCAGTCGAAAATGCACGGCCGTATCTGGACCGGCCTTACTATTGCTATGGCGAGTCTTTGCACGAACTTGCGGCGATGTTGGAAGAAGTGGATCATCCGCATGTGAAGGCGACGCTGGATGTCGGTCACGCATTTCTTTCCTCGAAATTTTACCGGCAAGACCTGCTCGCTGAACTGGAAGTTCTGGCTCCGCATGTTCGGCATGTTCATATGCATGATAACCATGGTCGTTGTTGCGCGTCCTTTGAGAAAAGGCAAACCGAACTGGCGGTGATGGGCCGGGGAGATTTGCATATGCCGCCGGGGTGGGGCAGCGTCCCGTTTGCGGATATTTTTGCAAAGTTGCCGGATTACCGGGGGAATGTTACGATCGAACTACGTCCCCGCTATCGGGAGCATATGCCGGCGGTGCTGGATACTGCCCGTGCATTTTTGATGATGGAAGCGCGTTGCGCCTGAGGAGGGAATCAAATGGAGCCGTTAGTGATCAGACGGGCCGAAAAAAATGATCTGCGATTTATCCTGCTGTTGTATCGGGAACTGGATGAGGTATATGCCGGTCAAGACGCAGGCGAACCTATTCTGGCGGCGGATATCGCCTGGCTGCGAATTTCGTCGGATTCGCGGCAGCACTTGCTGGTTGCGGAAATAGCGGGGGAAATCGTTGGAACATTGACGTTAATTATTGTTCCCAACATCGGGCACAAGGGAAGCCCGTGGGGAGCGATCGAAAATGTGGTGGTGAAAAGTGGCCGCAGGGGACGAGGCCTCGGGAAATCCCTGATGCGGGAGGC
>DATMYT010000279.1:0-2455 GCA_035560855.1 Negativicutes bacterium
CAGTAAAGGAGCGCGACATGGGAAAGAATATTACTGAATTGCTGCGTGGAAACGGATTCAAAGTGACTCCCCAACGGTTGGCGGTTTATGACGTGTTGGCGAATACTAAAGAGCATCCGAATGCCGAAATGATTTTCAACAGCTTGCAGGCGACCTATCCCACGATGAGCCTGGCTACAGTGTACAAGACGATCGATATCCTGAACGAGATCGGCTTGGTGCAGATTCTCAATGCTGGCGAAGATAGTTTCCGCTATGATGCAGATATGTCTGTCCATGCACATGTGCGCTGTATTGAGTGCGACCGTGTGGATGACGTATTTGATCTGGATGCTGCAAAGTTTACTAGCAAAATCGAAGCCGATACCCGCTATCGGTTGGTCGGCCAACAATTTTACTTCTATGGCGTTTGCCCTGCGTGCCAGAAGGAAAACAAGAAGCATTAATACACTGCGTTTTTCATGGGCCCGGGGTTGACCCGGGTTCTTTTTTTATTGGCAGGAATCTGCGATAGATGGGACGAATCGATATAAGTATGCAACTACATATTCTCGCCAGTGGCAGCACCGGCAATGCGATTTTCATCGAACTCGGCGGCGCGAAATTCCTCGTGGATGCCGGAATATCAGCTCGTCGTGTCGAAAAGGGCCTGCGCGAAGTCGGCGTCGATCCTTGCGAACTTGACGCCATTTTGGTTACGCATGAACACAGCGATCACGTAAGTGGATTGCCGGTTTTCACGCGTAAGTTTAAAGTGCCGGTTTTTACGCGACGGCGGACTTGGGACGCTTTTCAGCCGACGAATCATGTCGAAGCGGAGTTCCGGCGCGAACTGGGCGCACGTCTGGAGATTGGCGGCGTATGCGTCGAACCTTTTGCCATCTCACACGATGCGGCGGAACCTGTCGGTTATTCCTTCCGTCATGGCGATCTGAAGTGTGTCGTGGCGACAGATATGGGCTGCGTGTCGGAGCGGGTGGAACAGGACATCTCCTATGCCGACGTTATGGTATTCGAGTCCAACCACGATGTGGCGATGCTACGCAATGGCCCCTATCCCGAGTATCTGAAAAAACGAATTCTGGGAACACGCGGACACCTGTCCAATCTGGAAACGGGACGTTGCTTGGCTCGCATGGGGAAAAAGCAAGGACTGCATGTGTTTTTGGCTCACCTCAGCCAGCACAATAACTGTCCGGAACTGGCGCTCTCTACCGTGGAACAGGTGCTGGATCAGCAGGGCATTCGTCTTGAGCAGGATTTGTTTTTGCATTTGGCGCATCCGCGCGAAACCGTAAGTTTTGCGCTATAGCCTAAAGAGCAATAAAGACAACCAAAAGGAGGAACTATTATGAAATTAGCGTATAAAAAATATGCACCGATATTTATCATCGCCGTTATTGGCGCCATTGTCGGCGGCGGCTTAGTCATGGGGTACGGCCCGCTTTTTCTGGGGAAATCTTTGCCTGAGGGCATGACGGCAATAAAAAATGAAGTAACATCGTCAACGGCAAACGCAGCTTTGTCTGCGGCCCGGAATACTCCCATCGTGCGCGCCGCTCAAATCGTCGGGCCTTCGGTAGTCGGCATTACCAACAAAGCCTATGTGAGCGACATGTTCAACCGCAAGACACTGGTCGAGCGGGGAAGCGGCTCGGGAGTCATATATGATGCGACCGGCCATATTATTACCAACTACCATGTGGTAGCCGAAGCGCAGGAAATCGTCGTGTCGCTTTCTGACGGACGAACCATGCCCGGACGGGTGCAGGGCGTCGATCCGGCGACCGATCTCGCCGTGGTCAAGATCGAGGCGACCGGGCTGCAACCGGCCCGATTCGGTGATTCCGACAGCTTGCAGGTCGGGGAACCGGCCATTGCTGTGGGTAATCCGCTGGGTCTGGAACTGAAGGGAAGCGTGACGGCAGGCGTGATCAGCGCCTTGAATCGGACGCTGGATATCGGAGAACGTCGTTTCCGCCTGATTCAGACGGATGCCGCCATCAATCCCGGTAACAGCGGCGGAGCGCTGGCCAACGCCGATGGAGAAGTCGTCGGCATCAACAGTATAAAAATTGCGGTAGGCGGCGTCGAAGGCATCGGCTTTGCCATTCCGTTCAACACAGCCAAACCGATTATTCAATCGCTGATAGAAAAAGGTCGCGTAGTCAGGCCGTATCTCGGCGTGGTCGCGTTTGACAAGGCATCGGCGCAGCGCTATGGCTATCAGCTGAATATCGACAAAGGACTCTATGTGTTCCGCATTGTACCGCGATCTCCGGCTGACCGGGCCGGCGTCCGTGTAGGAGATGTCATCCTGAAACTGGCTGGACAGGACACGAATAGTCTGGCGGAACTGCGCTCGATCATCGAGGCGCAGGGCGTAGGCGCTACCGTTCCGGTAGTGGTTGCCCGCAACGGGGAGCAATTCTCGGTACAGACTCAGCTCAGCGAA
>DATMYT010000280.1:0-2397 GCA_035560855.1 Negativicutes bacterium
GTATATAGAAAGGCCATCCGCAAGTAATTTACCTACGGATGGCCTTTGGTGTTAATCAAAATAAAATTGGATCGTTGTTTTTAGCGTCCCAGCCAACCGCCATCGACGGCGATGACTTGGCCTTGAACATACTCGGCGGCATCGGAAGCGAGGAAAACAGCAAGGCCTTTCATGTCCTCGGGGGTACCCCAACGTCCAGCGGGAATGCGGGCCAGAATGGCTGGCGCCCGTTCATTACTCTTTTGCAGTGCTTCCGTCATCTCTGTGGCCATATACCCAGGGGCGATGGCGTTGACATTAATGCCAAGCGGAGCCCATTCATTAGCCAGTGCTTTGGTGAGACCCGCAACGGCGGATTTGGAAGCGGTATAGGAAGGAACGATAATCCCGCCTTGGAAAGAAAGTAGAGAGGCGATATTGATGATTTTGCCTTTCTTCTGCTTGACCATTTCTTTTGCTACTGCCTGACACATGAAAAACGTTGCTTTTTGGTTGATCTGGACGACATCATCCCAATCTTTTTCAGAGAACTCAATGGCTGGAGCGCGGCGAATGATGCCGGCGCAGTTAATTAGAATGTCGATACGCCCATACTCTTTCAACGCGGCATCGATGATTTTTGGAATGACTTTTGTGTCAATTAGGTCGACCTGGACACCGATACAGCGGCGTCCCAAAGCTTTGATCTTCTCCACGGTTTCCTGCAACCTGGTGCTGCTGGCGACAACGACGAGGTCGGCGCCTGCTTCGGCCAGACCGATTGCCATTCCTGCGCCCAGACCTCGGCTTGCGCCGGTAACAATGGCTACGCGACCGCTAAGGTTGAGTTTGTCAAGAATCATGAAAAAAGCTCCTTTCGTGTCGTGAATTAAAATTCAGCGTTGAAAAACAGACAGTGACTTATTTTAGATTTCTCATCGGAACAGCATCCATGTCATCGAATGTCTGATTTTCGCCGGCCATTCCCCAAATAAACGTATAGTTTACAGTGCCGACGCCCGAGTGAATAGACCAGCTCGGTGAAATGACGGCTTGTTCATTGCGAACCACAATGTGACGAGTTTCCTGCGGTTGCCCCATCATGTGAAAAACAATGCTGTCTTCCGGCAGGTCAAAATAAAAATACACTTCCATTCGGCGTTCGTGGGTATGGGTTGGCATCGTATTCCACATGCTGCCGGTTGCCAGTGCGGTCATACCCATTACGAGTTGGCAGCTTTTTACTCCTAACGGATGAATATATTTGTAAATTTTTCGTTCATTGGACTGCGCCAGAGCGCCAAGAGCGGCCGGTTGAATGTCCTTGCGCAGAATCTTCGTGGTAGGATAGGCTTTGTGAGCCGGTGTGCTGTTAATATAGAAATGAGCGGGATTTTCCGGGTCGGTGCTGGAAAATATGATTTCTTTTACGCCCAAGCCTACATAAAGTCCGTCCGTTTTGTCAAGAACGTGTTTTTCTCCATCCAGAGTGACGGTTCCTTGCGGACCAACATTGATAATGCCGAGTTCCCGGCGTTCCAAGAAGAAAGAAACGCCCAGTTCCTTGCCGGCTTCCAGTGCTAGCGGTTTGATGGGTACTGCACCGCCGGCGATGATCCGGTCGACGTGGCTGTAGACAAGCGTAATTTCTCCAGGTACCATAATGGAGGGGATTAGAAATTCCCGGCGCATTTTTTCGGTCGTATAGGTTTTGAAATCTTCAGGATGATGTGCATAACGAATTTCCATGCTGATATACCTTCTTTCTTGCTAATTATGAATACTGCAGTAGCCTTGGTTCAAACGATGTGGACGCGAATGCCCAGTCGTTGCAGGGCTTTTTGCTCTTCCGGCGGGATGCGGCTGTCTGTTATAAGGATATTGATTCGATCAAGCGGGCAGAACGGCGCAAACGCTACATGATTGAATTTGCTGTAATCTACCAGACATACAACTTCTTGCGCTGCTGAAATCATTGCTTTTTTTACTTCGGCTTCATCCGAATTCAAAACCGACAACCCATCATTCAAATCCAGCGCAGTAGTCCCGAGAAAGACGCGTTTGGCCTTGTATTTCTCCAAAACACGTTCCGCATCTCGTCCTAAGAGCGTATAGGCGCTTTCCCGGCGAAGACGACCGCCGGTAACAAATAGATCAACGTTTGGTTTGTTCATGAGCTCCAGAACGATTCTTAAGTCTCCGGTGATTGCTAAGATTTTCTTTTCTCCCAATAATCTCGCCAGTTCGAGAGTGGTGCTGCCACCATCTATAATGATGCTGTCGCCTTCCTGCACATATTCCAACGCAGCGATACCGATTCGTTGTTTTTCCGATAAATTTAATAGTTTGCGCTGCTCAATCGGTAAAACGCTGTTGTCGGTTCGTTTCAAAACGGCCCCCCCATGGACGCGGTCTAAT
>DATMYT010000281.1:0-7237 GCA_035560855.1 Negativicutes bacterium
GTCAATTACGGGATTTGTGATTGACGGAACCGCTTTGACAGCGCTATACTAATAATGGATTTAAGGTACAATAGTTTCTGGTAAAATCGCATTTGCAGGGAAGAGAGATTTTAGAGAAATTCCCGGGATGCTTGCGTTGCAATTCGCAAGCTCTCGGGAATTTATATATCACTGTGCAAATGTGCAAAAAATAAAACACTCAAAGAATAGAGGGGGACTGACCGTGCGTATCAAATGCCTGAAAACATCCAGTTTGTTGCTCTTATTCGTATTCGTCGCATCCCTTGCAGTGGCCGGATGCGGAGGAAGCACCCCTGCAAAACCGGAAGCGAAACCCCTGAAATTGACATTGTATTGCGGTCTGATGGAAGATCATATGGTCAAAGCCATTCAGGAATTTCAGAAAGATACCGGCGTTAAAGTCGAAGCTGTTCGTATGAGTTCCGGCGAAGTCCTCGGCCGCATCCGGGCAGAAAAAAACAATCCCAAGGCTAGTGTATGGTGGGGCGGACCGGCCGATGCTTTCATCGCCGCCAAGCAAGATGGCCTGCTGGAAAAATACAACTCTCCAAATGCCGCCAAGATCCCGGCGAAATTCAAAGATGCCGATGGATTCTGGACCGGTATTTACGTGGGTTATCTCGGGTTTTCCTCTAATTCAAAGCTCCTAAAGGAAAAAAATATTCCTGTTCCACAAACCTGGCAGGATCTGTTGCGTCCAGAATTGAAAGGGCAAGTTTCGATGGCTAATCCCGGCGCATCCGGAACGGCCTATACCATGCTTGCAACTATTGTCCAGCTTATGGGTGAAGAAAAAGGGCTGGAGTATATGAAGAAGCTTAATGGTCAAATCAAAGTCTACCAAAAAACAGGCACCGCCCCTGCCCGCATGGCTGGTCAGGGTGAAGTGACCGTCGGACTCACCTTCCTGCATGACGCTATCAAATATCAGGAAGAAGGCATGAAAGATTTGGTTCTGTCGGCCCCTGCCGAAGGAACTGGTTATGAAATCGGAGCTGTTGCAATCATCAAAGGCGGTCCAGATCAGGAAGCCGCCAAAAAGTGGGTTGACTGGGCCTTATCCAAAAAAGGACAGGAATTCGGACAAACAGTCGGTTCATATCAATTCCTGACCAATCCGGAAGCTAACCCACCCAAACAGGCTGCGCCAATCAAAGATACAAAATTAATTGATTACAACCTTGACTGGGCAGGCAAAAACCGCAGCGCTCTTGTTGAAAAATGGAACAATGCGATTAAGTAGATTGCTATCGTGAATATTATTCGACGCAATCTTGACGAACTTCGCATGATTTTACGCGACCCGATGCTCGCCGCCACGATCATACTCGTGGCGGCTTCTCTGGTTTTATTCATTTTATGGCCCCTTTATGAAGTACTGTGGGAAGGCTTTGTAACTGACAAAGGAACGATTACGCTCCAGTACTATCGCGAAGCTCTAGCAAAGACCGAGAATCTACGCACTCTCGCTAATACGATATGGTTGGGCATCTTTGTCAGCACAGTGTCGACTTTTGTAGGTTTTTTATTTGCCTACGCCGACGCCTTCCTACGTATCCGTTTTAAAGGCATCTTTAACATGCTGGCAATTCTGCCCATCATATCTCCACCCTTTGCACTTTCGATGTCCTTTATAATGCTATTCGGGCAGCAGGGATTTGTCACCCGCACTATTTTGGGATTGAAAGAGACCAACATCTATGGATTTGAGGGCTTGGCAACCGTACAAGTTCTGACTTTTTTTCCTGTTGCTTATTTGGTGTTGGCAGGCCTACTCCGCCAAATCGACCCTGCGCTGGAAGAAGCCGCACGCAACATGGGTGCGTCGCGGGGTCACATCTTCCGTACCATCGTTCTGCCGCTAGTCCGCCCCGGCATCGCTAATGCGTTCTTGCTGGTTTTCATCCAAAGCGTGGCGGACTTTGGCAATGCTATGGTCATTGGCGGCAACTATAATACCCTGGCCGCTCAGATATACATGCAGGCCATGGGAAACTATGATATAAAGGGCGGTACCGCCTTGGCAACCGTGTTGCTCACAGTTTCCGTCCTGATGTTTGTCATTCAGAAATATTGGGTGGGTGAAAAATCCTACGTCACTGTAACCGGCAAACCTTCGCGTGAACGAGAATTGACGTCCGATCCCCTGCCTCTGTTTTTCGTTGGCGTTCCTTGCCTGCTTATCAGTCTTTTCATTCTTGTCCTGTATGCGCTGATTCCTTATGGATCATTGGTTAATCTCTGGGGCATCGATTATACTCCAACTTTCAAGCACTACCAGTACGTGATAGATATCGGGTTAAAGCCAATCCTTGACACAACTTGGTTGTCATTGATTTCCATGCCGATTACAGGAATTCTTGGCATGGTCATCGCTTTTCTCATCGTTCGCAAGAAGTTTTTCGGCCGCGGACTGATCGAATTTTCTTCACTTCTCTCCATGGCTATCCCTGGCACCGTTATCGGGGTTGGTTACGTACTTGCCTATAACAAAGAACCGTTGATACTTACCGGTACCGCTACCATTATTGTGCTTTCCTTCGTTTTTCGCAGCATGCCTGTCGGTATCCGCGCCGGTATTGCTTCACTGCAACAGATCGACCCCGCTATCGAAGAAGCGGCGCAGGATTTGGGTGCGTCTTCTTTCAAGGTTTTCACTTCCGTCACTATCCCTTTAATCAAATCAGCTTTTTTTAGCGGCCTTATCTACAGTTTCGTTCGCAGCATGACGGCAGTCAGCGCCGTTATCTTTTTAGTATCCGCCAGTTATAATCTGTTGACGGTATCCATCATGTCCCAGGTAGATGGGGGAAAACTGGGCGTAGCCGCCGCGTATTCCACTGTTCTTATCATTATTGTTCTTACGGTTACAGGTATTCTTAAATTACTGCTTGGCAGAATGGGCGTCGATGTTTCAGACGTACAAGGCGGATAAGGAGGAACTCGGGTTGTCAACATCCAAGAGCGTCAGTGTAAAAAAACTGGTAAAAATCTTCGACGGTTCCGGCGGCAAAAAAATCACCGCGGTTGATAATGTATCTCTCACCATCGAACCGGGGGAGTTTGTCACCTTGCTTGGCCCTTCCGGATGCGGAAAAACGACTATTCTCCGAATGGTAGCCGGATTTGAAATTCCAACCGCAGGTGATGTTTTTATCGGCGGTGATCGTGTTAACACACTTACGCCTGACCGACGTGACACGGCCATGGTATTCCAAAGTTACGCTTTGTTTCCCCATCTCAATGTATTCGAAAACATTGCCTATGGCCTCAAAATCAAAAAAATGAAGTCCGCCGAAATCAAGGCGAAAGTACAAAACATTCTTGGTCTTGTGGGGCTGTCAGACTTGGAAACCCGGTCTCCCAACCAACTGTCGGGGGGGCAGCAACAACGAGTGGCGCTAGCTCGCGCGTTAGTAATGGAACCCGCGGTATTGCTCTTCGACGAACCTTTATCCAACCTCGACGCCAAGCTTCGCATTCATATGCGACGAGAGATCCGTAAAATCCAACGGCAATTCGGCATCACCAGCATCTACGTCACGCATGACCAAGCCGAAGCAATGAGCATGTCGGATCGGATCATTGTCATGAACAAGGGCGTTGTGGAGCAAATGGGCACCCCAAAAGAAATTTACGCCACTCCTGCCAGTCAGTTTGTCGCAGACTTCATCGGAACTGCCAATATAATCCCAAGCACTGTGACAAACACATCAGACGGTAGCGTTGAAGTATCGACACTTGGAACCAGATTCCACGTCAAAACCCAGCTCCCGCTGAAGCATGGGGACGAAGTAAAACTAATAGTTCGCCCTGAAGCCGTTGCGCTCTCCCGCGCTGACGGTATTCCCGCTGAAATTACCTCGTCCGTATTCATGGGATCCTATCAGGACTACGTTATCGCCGCCCATGGGCAAAGTCTGCTTATTGTCGATTCAGATCCGGCGAACCATGAAACGTTCGAAGCCGGAGAGCAGGTGTTTCTCGTTATTGCGCCGCACAAACTACATATAGTAAAGTAACCCATTTTCGGAATGTCTGCCGGTATTATGTCTGGCAGACATTTTTGTTTTATTTTCCGATAAATTGAAGGAAAGGGGTGATTGGATTGACTCGTGATGAATTCGCCAAAACATTTGATTTTTCTATCCTAAAACCGACCGCGACAGAAGCGGAAATTCTGGAAGGCTGCCGCAGCGCGCGACAAAACAACTTCAAATTGTTGATGATCCAGCCACGGCATACGGAACTAGCCGTCAGAGAATTAAAGGGTTCCGGCGTTTTAGTCGGGGCCGTGCTTAGCTTCCCTCATGGTGCCGATCTCACGGAAACAAAGGCCTTTTCGGCAAAAAAATTGCGCACTCTTGGCGCTGATGAACTGGACATGGTGATGGATCTGGGTGCTTTCAAAGCTGGCGACCATTCTGCCGTCGTCCGCGACATTGCAGCTGTCGTAACAGCTGCCGGTGGTGCGCCGGTAAAAGTCATTCTTGAAACTTGTGAACTCTCCAAAGAAGAAATTGTGATAGCTTGCCGTCTTGTGCAACAGGCGGGAGCGCAATTTGTCAAAACCTCTACCGGATTCGCTGCCAAAGGCGCAGATCCTTCCGACATCAAACTTATGCGAAAGACGGTCGGTCCTGCCATGGGAGTGAAGGCTTCCGGCGGCATCCGCACTCTCGACCAAGCGTTGAGCATGCTGGAAGCAGGCGCCAACCGCATCGGCGTCAGCGCCGGAGAGTCCTTGCTGACGGAGTGGGATGCTCGGTTCGGCAAATAAAATACGTCTGATTGAATCATCACAATCGTGTCTATTTCATCAGATTCATAGTACCAAGGAGGAGGAATCAGAATGAAAAAAATCTGCAAAAATGCTGCCCTTGTGTTTGTCCTGATCGCATTCTCCGTATTCTTACTGATGCCTATGCAAGGCTGGGCGGCCCCAGCAAAAAATGTCATCTTGCTGATGACGGACGGTACTTCCTCTACCCATATTACCTTGACCCGCTGGTACAAAGGAACGCCTCTTGCACTGGACGACATCCTCGTCGGCGGAATTCGGACTTACAGCGCCGAATCCATCATCACCGACTCAGCTCCAGCTGCTACCGCTTTTGCCACCGGACATAAAACGAACAGCAAATTTATCGGCATCCTGCCGGAAAAAACAACCGTGCCGGGAGTTTCCGCCATTATCGAAGCTGATCAATTCAAGCCCGTCGCTACAGTCCTTGAAGGAGCAAAATTGCTTGGCAAATCCGTTGGCTTGGTCGCCACATCCCAGGTTCAACATGCCAGCCCTGCTGGCTTTTCAGCTCACACGCCTTTTCGCGATCAGTATACGCAGATCGCCAAGCAGCAAGTTTATGAAAACATCGATGTAGTGTTTGGCGGCGGCATGCAATATATGCTTCCCAAAACATTTGGCGGCATTCGCGAGGATGAAACAAACCTTATCAATGTATTGAAAGAGCGCGGATTTTCTCTTCTTACATCTCGTGAAGAACTGCTCGCTTTTAATGGGCGCAAGGCTTGGGGTTTATTTGCGCCGGACGCTTTGCAGTTTGACTTTGATCGCAAGGATCTCGCGCCCAGTGAACCTTCGCTCGCAGAAATGACAAGTAAGGCGATTGAAACTTTGTCGAAAAATGAAAAAGGCTTCTTCCTGTTTGTCGAGGCCAGCAAAGTTGACTGGGCGGCGCATGCCAATGATCCGATCGGTGTCATCAGCGACTTGTTGGCTTATGACGATGCCATCCGGGTCGCCCTGGATTTCGCAAAAAAGGACGGCCAAACTCTGGTCATGGCCTTTGCCGATCACGGGACTGGCGGAATGGCGATCGGCAACAAAGAATTCTACAAAATTTACGATAAACTTCCCTATGAAACCGTGCTCGGTCCACTGAAGAAAGCAACTTACACAGGCGAAGGAATGGACCGGATTCTGGGCGAAAACCGTTCAGAATTCAACATCCGGGTGCAGATGATGCAAAACTATGCAGTTGATGATCTGACCGCATTGGAAATCGCCACTATTCAAACGGCTCCTCGCCAACGGGCTTTCGCCACGGTCATCGGCCCTATGCTAAGCAAACGTGCTGCAATTGGCTGGATTTACACCGGACATACCGGCGAAGACCTCTTCCTGTATGCCTTCGGGCCGAATAAACCAAATGGTCTGATTCAAAATACCGATATTGCCAAAATTACGGCCGGCAGTCTCGGCTTTGACTTGGCTGAAACCGACCACAAATTATTTGTCGATGCGGCAACCGCCTTCGCCGCCATTGGGGCAACAACCCTTTTTGATAACAGCGATAAATTTAACCCAGTACTGATCGTAAAAAAAGGCATCCACCAAGCTATACTGCCGATAGATGCCAATTTACTGTTGATCGGAAAAACCAACCATATGTTGCCGGGGATTGTTGTTCAGATTCCTAATTCCGGCAAAGTCTTCGTACCGCAAAAAGCTGTGGAGTTGCTAAAGGAAGCTGGTTGGTAAGCGCGGGCGCTCGCCGTTACAGCCATTGCCCTTTTGGGTTGCCCAATCCTCATGTTCGGCGTACAATATACCCATCATGCAATTTCGAGCAAGCATTACTCTTCTAACCGCAGCCGCCATTTGGGGGTTCGCATTCGTTGCCCAACGTGTCGGAATGGAACATCTTGGTCCTTTTACCTTCAACGGAATTCGTTTCGCGCTGGGAGGGTTTTCTTTATTACCGTTGATATGGTTTTTCAGAACACACCCACAGGCAAAAAGTCAGCTTAAAGAACCCCTCTCTGTTACGCGCATGGGACTATTGGCAGGTATTATTCTTTTTATTGCTGCTTCCCTGCAGCAAGTCGGCATAATATATACAACCGCTGGCAAGGCGGCTTTTATTACCTGTCTGTATATCGTCCTTGTCCCCGTAGCCGGACTTTTTCTGAAACATCGCTTGTCTACGACGACATGGGTTGGTTGTATACTGACTGTCATCGGACTATATTTTCTTTGCGTAAAGGAAGACTTCTCCATAGCGTACGGCGATTTTCTTGAGTTAATCGGGGCATTGTTATGGACGACTCATATTCTGCTTATCGACCACATATCCCGCCGGGTGGACACCTTAAAACTTGCCTCTTTGCAGTTTGCAACCTGCTCACTGCTTAGTCTGGTCGTCGCATTATTCTTAGAGTCAACCACCGTCAACGCAATTCTGCAAGCAGG
>DATMYT010000282.1:0-2344 GCA_035560855.1 Negativicutes bacterium
ATATATGATATTCTTTCTGAAAGTCAACTTCGTTTTACTTGTCCCTCCTTCCAATACACCCAGAAAAAGCACAGGCTCTCACTGGATGTACTGGAAACTTCCATTGATTCCATAACATCGCGATACGATCTGTCAAAGACGACCAAGCCTAGTCCGCCGTAATCTGAAGCTATTTAATTTACACTTTAAACTTAGTCGTGATTTCTTGTAACTGGTTGGCCATCTTAGCTAACGAATCTGCAGAATTGGCGATTTCCTCCATTGATGCAGTAACTTGTTCCGTGGCTGCAGCCACCATTTCAGCTCCACTGCTGGCTTCTTGGGCAATAACCGCCACATTGCCAGTACTCCCGCTCATCTGCCGCATTTCTTCGACTTGCTGCCGGCTGGCCACATCAATATCGTTAATAATTCTGACGCTCCCCACAATTTGATCCAACACATCCTGCAAAGCCTGGCCTGCTGCCTGAACAACCGTAACACCATCACCGACTTTGCTATTGTTACCCTCAATGGCGCTCATGGCCTGACTGGCATGCTGCTGAATCTCGATAACAATCTGAGAAATTTTTCCGGTAGCATGCTGCGACTGTTCTGCTAACTTCCGCACCTCTTCCGCCACTACGGCAAATCCATTTCCGTATTTTCCTGCCCGGGCGGCTTCAATGGCGGCGTTAAGCGCCAAAAGGTTGGTTTGCCCGGCGATACCGCTAATCACTTCCAAAATTTGTCCGATCTGATTGCTTTTTTCGCCCAAAGCCGTCACCACATCCGCTGTCAGAGCACTGGATTTCTTTATTTCATTCATTTTGTCTGTGGCATTGCGTGCTGCTTCCCCACCGCTTTCAGCCGCTTTGGCCATTTTTTCCGACAAGTCGGCCGCCAAATGGGTTTTTTTCGATACTTCTTGTGAATTATTTGTTAAATTGTCAACGATTTGGAGCGTTTTCTCAACTTCCTGCGTCTGCTTCTGCGATCCTTGCGCAAAATCGGTCATGGTCACCGCAATTTGATTACTGGCTTTCTCGGCCTCATTGGCTGCTGCCGAAAGCTCTTGGGAAGATGCGGCGACCATTTCGGTCGTTTGCGTTACCGCTTTGATAAGACTACTCAAATGAGCAACCATTACATTGAAGTCTGACGCCAGTTGACCCAGTTCATCTTTGCCAATAACGGCCGCTTTATGGGATAAATCGCCTTCCGCCACTTTTTTTGTTACCCGCACCAGTTCATGTATCGGTTTAACAAAAACTCCCGCTGCATAAAATCCGACCATCACCGCAAGTAAAATTCCCAACAAAGTGAAAACAATACCGGTCATTTTCACCTTGTTAGCCGACTCCATCGCTTCGTTTGAAGGCAACTGAGCCACCACGCCCCAACCGCTGGAGGCCACATTACTGTAACCCGCCAACACTTTTTGGTTATTATAGTTATAAGAAGTGATTCCCGTTTTCCCGGCAATCACTTCTCGAACCGGTTCAAAGTTACTAAAATCCGTCATTTCTTTTACCAGGTCAGCATCGGGATGCATGATAATTTTTCCCTGGCGGTCGACCAGTAAAGCATAGCCGGAATTACTGATTTTTGTGGAAGCAATTTTTTTGCTTAATGTTTCAAGATCGACAACTCCCAATAAAGATCCCTTAAGTTTTTTTTGCGCATCTCTGATCGGAACGGCAATAACGACAGATGTTTTGCCTGTACTGCGTCCCATCTGGACATCAGAGATCGCGTACTCCATCCCGTTGACAATCTGCGTAAAATAGTCCCTGTCCGCACTACTCGCCAGTGCGCCCTTTGTTCTCACCGTTTGCGCACCGGCGCTATCCGTGACAATAAGGGTACTCAGGTTTTCTGTCCTCGCTTCTGCCTTCTTCATAACAGCCAGTTGCTTATCCTTGTCCATTGACTGGATATCCTCTGTGTCAGCCATCGTCTGAAGCAATTGAACAGAACTAACCAACGACGCATTAATATCCATAGCCAAAAATTGTGCTATCTTCTGGTTATTATCGAAGGCGCTTTTCGTCAACGCAGAACTGCTTACCATCGATGTTATAATCGTAGTCAACAGCAGCGGCACCGCCGCAATCGCAATAAATACCGTAATCAATTTCCGTTTGATTGATTCACTGAAAAATTTTCCCACACAACTTATCATAGTTCACACTCTCCTTAAACCCTTTAGTCGGCAAACCGAAAACGCGGCTGGTTTCTTTCTGCTTTCCCTGACTATTTCTCCAAAGTTTACTATTGATCTTTTACAATAATATTGCATATGCTACAGCTTAAACCAATGCCAATTGTCACAATACTCTTAGATTTGCACATTATATACTGT
>DATMYT010000283.1:0-3852 GCA_035560855.1 Negativicutes bacterium
GGGTTCATGTTGTAGAACTGCCGGATGTCATGCATTGGACCTTGGGCGGTGAACTGTTATTCATGACCGGAATTGGAATTCGGGACAATCTGGGACTTCTTTCCCGGATCGTAGATGAATGCTCACACCGCAATGTTGCTGGCCTGGTCCTTAACGTCGGTCCTTTTATCCACACTACTCCGGTCGATGTAATCCAACTAGCTGACACACTGGGCTTCCCCCTGTTTGAACTGCCCTGGGAAGTGAAGTTGGTCGAAGTCACCAAGGAAATCTGCAACCACATCATGAGTCAACAAGTCGAAGAAAAATCGATTCAAGATATTATCGAAAACATTCTTTATGGCGATTGCACAAACCCGGAAATTCTTTCAACCCGGGCGGCGCTTTACGACTACGACTTGGGCAAACCTCACCGGGTATTGCTAATCCGTTACAGTCGCAATCTCCTGACAAATAAAACCGACATGGGCACAGAACAAAAAGTATTGGAAGACAAGCTGAAAATGCAGCAAATCGTTCAAGAAGCCTTTCGTCGCACAGGAAAAAAAGTGCTTTCCACCAACCGTTCCGATCGAATGGTCCTGCTTGTCCCTTCCGATGGCAGCATGCAGGAAGCACAACGAGTGGACTCCATCGCACAGAATATTTTGCAGACCGCCAACGAGCAGATGAAAAACATTCAAGTGCACATTGGTTGGGGCAATCCCTTCGAAAACCTGCAGGACGGAAAAAAAAGCATGGAGCAAGCTGAGTTGGCGTTAAAGGTAGCTCTGACCTCCGGGAAGAAAAGATATTTTGGCTATGAAGCGCTCGGTTTCTACAAAGTATTGTTTAATGTTTCCAATCGCAAAGAACTGGAAACTTTTCGTTCAGATATTTTAGGTCCCTTGAATGGATACGACCAGCGGCACAAGGGTGAATTGTTGCCCACATTGACTGCTTTTCTGGAAGATACGGAAAACATGGCGCTCGTTGCCGAAAAACTGCATATCCACCGCAACACACTCCGTTACCGAATGCAAAAGGTGGAGGAACTCACCGGACGGAACCTCAACGATACACAAGATCGCATGCATTTATACTTCGCAACAGTTGTCGACAAATATCTTAGTTTGTAGCAAGGAGCTGGCCCTTTATGAATAACAAACTTCTTGATACCGCAGCCACACTAAATAAAGACATGCTAACTTTTACCCAAACCTTGATTCAAACACCGAGCCTGAGCGGCGAAGAAAAAGCCGTTGCCGAATTGTGCAAAGCCAAGATGATTCAGCTCGACTATGATGAAGTTTTTATCGATGGGATTGGAAATGTCGTGGGCATCATTCGCGGCAGCGGCGAGGGCTGCAATCTCATGTACAACTCGCACCTGGACCATGTGGACCCTGGAAACGCAGCGCTCTGGGATTATCCTCCTTATGGCGGCGTGATGGATGGCGGATACATTCATGGGCGAGCCGCCAGCGACGTCAAAGGTGGACTTGCCGCCCAGATCTATGCCGGAGCTTTGTTGCGTCAGGCCGGAATCCAGCTGCGGGGCGACTACATCGTCACCGGCGTGGTTCAGGAAGAACCGGCGGAAATGTTTGGCATTCAATTTCTGTGCGACCAAACGTTTCCTGCTCGCGACATTCATTTTGACCTGATGATCAGTTCCGAAGCCACCGGACTAAATCTGTTTCTCGGGCACCGCGGTCGCGTGGAGTTGGAAGTAGTAACCGAAGGGCGCACCAGCCATGGCAGCGCTCCCTGGCGTGGAATCAACGCCGTCACCAAAATGATGTCGGTACTGGAACAAGTTAATCTGTTGGCTGAAGCTCTGCCCACCCATCCAGTTCTGGGCCAATCGACCCTGGCGCTGACTAATATCACCTGTAGCCCTGGTCGCCTGTCGATCATCCCGGATGTTTGTACTATTTCGCTGGATCGGCGGTTGTTACCGGAAGAAAGCTGCGAAGCGGCGCTGAGCGAAATCGAAACCATTTTGTCGTCACTGTCGCAAAAAGACCCGGAATTTAAAGCCCATGCCCAGATTCGAACGATTCATGAAACGTCTTGGACAGGCCTCTCTGCTGATTGCGCGAAAAAAATGAGTGCCTGGTTTATTCGTCCCGACCATCCCCTGATCATTGAAACGGTGAAAGCACTCAATTCAATAGGCCAAACGCCGGATTTTGGCAAATGGGATTTCGCCACTGATGCCAGCTATGTAACTGGAGTGCTCGGAATTCCCACTGTCGGCTACTCCCCGATGGAAGAGCAATATGCGCATACTCCTCAGGACCGGGTCAGTACCGAGCTGATGTTTAAAGCTTTATGCGGCAACGCTGCCATTGCGCAACGCATCGCCGGATAAGCAAAAAATAACAGGAGGAACTTTCAATAGAGCGACTCTACCATTTTTGCCTCACAGGAAAACAAGAAGGGAGCGAATCACATGACAAATCCAATTAACGTTGAAGAATTGATCGCACTGGAAAAGGAACACCTCTGGCTCCACTTGACCAACCACAAAACGCTGGAGAATCAGGAACCGCAGATTATGGTATCAGGCAACGGTTGTTGCGTTACCGACGCCCGGGGCAATGAATATCTCGACATGCTATCCGGCGGCGTATGGTGCGTCAACGTCGGTTATGGTCGTGAGTCCATGGTGCAGGCAGCCGCAGAACAACTCCGGACTCTTCCCTACTACGCAGGTACTGTGGCTACGCCTCCTTATATTCAATTGGCTACCAAGCTGGCTTCCCTCCTCCCCGCTCTTCCCAAAGCATACATTTCGAACAGCGGCTCCGAAGCCAATGAAAAAGCTTTCAAGATGTCTCGCCTTTACTTTGGCGTCACTGAAAAACAAAAAAACAAGCACAAAATCATTTACCGCGACCGGGACTATCACGGCAGCACCCTGGCCGTGCTGGCAGCGGGGGGACAAAAAGAAAGAAAAGCCGGTTACGGTCCTTTCCCGGATGGATTTGTTGAAATTCCCCATGCGTGCTGCTATCGCTGTCCGTTTGGCAAAGAATACCCTAACTGTAAAATTGACTGCGCCCGAGCTCTTGAAACTACCATAAAAAAAGAAGGCCCCGACACAGTCGCTGCCATCATTCTCGAACCAATCACCGCCGGTGGCGGCATTATCCCACCGGTAGCAGAGTACTTCCCTATTATCCAGGAAATCTGTCGCAAATATGATGTCCTGCTGATCCTTGATGAAGTAGTCACTGGATTCGGTCGTACCGGCAAAATGTTTGGACACCAACATTATGATGTATCCCCTGACATGGTAACGCTCGCCAAAGGCATCGCCAGTTCCTACATGCCGCTTTCGGCCACACTAACCACCAAAACGATTTTCGATCGTTTTCTGACCACGCCTACTGATACGTTCGGCTATTTCCGCGACATCAGCACCTACGGCGGATGTACTGCAGGCTGCAGTGTCGGCCTTGAAAACATTCGAATCATCGAAGATGAGAAACTGGTGGATAACAGCGCCATGCTGGGAAGCCACCTGCTCGATCAGCTAAACCAGTTCTCCGATCATCCTATGGTGGGCGACATTCGGGGTCTTGGCCTATTTGCCGGCATCGAAATTGTCGATGACAAAAAGACTAAAGCACCCTCAGCCGAAAGCGTATTGGCAGGAATCGTGGCCGACGTCAAAAAGCAGGGCATTCTGATGGGTCGCATGGGGCGCAGCGTGCCCGGCCTCAATAATGTTCTTACCCTTGCACCCGCCCTCATCGTGACCAAAGAACAGATTGACGCCACAGTCAAAGCCATCGGCATTGCGCTAGGAAATTTAAAATCTGCAAAATAAACCTATTTCGAAAAACAAAGGGTGTCTCAAAC
>DATMYT010000284.1:0-7810 GCA_035560855.1 Negativicutes bacterium
ACTATATGCGGAGTTGCACAATATAACCGCGTTTAGGCGGTTTAATTATGATCTCGAATGTTGCCTCGCATAATACTTAGATTGGTTTTTGAAATTAAAGGAGGAATGAAATTGGATTTTATTGGTGAGATTATCTCGGGCGTGTTCGCCTTACTAGTAGTCGGGATCGAGGTTCGGACAACGCGCGAGCGCAAGCAAGCGGAAAAGCGCGCCATTATTCGAGCAAAGGAGTCAAAGCTTGCCATGAAGATGCAGGATGCGAGTCTGTCGCTTTCGCTGGCGACCGCGATTGCAGTGGAACGAGGCGAAACGAACGGTGAGATGAAAACCGCGCGCGATAAAGCGAAGTCCGCACAGGAGGAATACGAAGATTTTGTCCATGAGCTTGCGTCGGAGCAGGCTACATCAATCTAGGAGGAACTTAAATGAAAAAGAAACTGATGCTGGTACTGATCGCGCTCGTGCTGCTCGCGCTGCCCGCCATAGCTCTTGCGGATACGGGCGGCACGAATGCCACCGACATCCTGATCGAAAACGCTGTGGAAATTGCCGCAGCGTTTTTTATTGCTCTGATCAGTGTATTCGGCGCGTGGCTGACCGCGAAGCTCGGAAAGGCGACGCAACTCGATACCGTGAACCACGCGCAGCAGGAATTGATCAAGCTTGCGCAGATTACGGTTGGCGAGTTGAAACAGACGGTCGTGGACGGCATGAAAGCCGCGCACAAGGATGGCAAATTGACCAAGGAAGAAATCGCGCAACTCGGTCAACTGCTCTACGAGAAGACAACCGCGAAACTCTCCGCTTCGGCGCTGGATGTGCTGACCGCCGCACAGGTCGATGTATCCGCGCTGATCACCGGTACGGCGGAACAGATGATTTCGGGAATGAAGTAAAGGCAAACTGCATTTCGGAAAAGGGAGCGTCTTTCGGGACGCTCCTTTTTCTATATCAGGAGGGAACTATGACAGAGCAGAACAAAATCGAAATTAACCGCCTCAGACTCGTGGGGCACAGCTATACGAAAATCGCCGAGATCCTGCATCTATCCAGAAACACAGTGAAATCCGTTTGTCAGCGAGGTGGCATTCAGCCGGGGGTAATGTTTGAGGTAGGGAATGAAGCGGGCTTATGCCAAAACTGTGGAATAAAGATAGTACAGGCGGAAAAGCGGAAACTCCGAAATTTCTGTTCGGATTCTTGCCGCCGCGCATGGTGGAAAGCGCACCGGGACTCGGGCAAGAAAAAGACAGCGGTTCAGGTGCGTTGCGTATTCTGCGGTCGTTTGTTCGAGGAGTACACCCGGAATCAAAGAAAATATTGCTGCCACGCCTGCTACATTCAGGACCGATTCGGAAAGAAGGTAAGCGTATGACGGACGCGCAGTTTGAGCGAGAAATGCGATATAGGACGGTGATGACGGTAGCGAAAACATTACTGGCGCGCGGACTTATAACAAGACCGGAATTTGATGATTTCGATCGGAAGATGGAGGATAAATACAGTCCTTTTCTCGTGTGTCTTAGCGGCAAGACACATGTTGATAAGATCTGAAATCAGAGGTAATATACGACACGACAGGAGGGGTATATGGCAAGGATCATTCACACAAGGAAACCAATGGTTCCTTCAATCCGACCCAGAATACGTGTCGCGGCATATGCTCGCGTTTCGTTTGAAAAGGAGACGATGATCGAGTCGCTGGCAACCCAAGTTGGTTATTACAGGGCGCATATCCAGCGGAATCCCGAGTGGCAGTATGTAGGCGTTTACGCGGACGAAGGCATCACCGGCACGAAAAGCGCTCGACCGGAGTTTCAGCGGCTGATCGCGGACTGCAATGCAGGTATGATCGATATGGTGATCTCAAAGTCGCTCAGCCGGTTCTCGCGGAACACGCTGGACACGCTGAATATCCTGCGTCAACTGAAAGAACGAGGCGTGGACGTCTTCTTCGAACGAGAGAACATACACAGCATATCGGGGGATGGCGAGTTGATGCTCACCATCCTCTCTTCATATGCGCAGGAAGAAAGCCGCTCAGCGTCCGAAAATATCAAGTGGCGGCTAAGAAAGAAGTGCGAGCAAGGCGAAATCACCGGCTGGTCCCAGCTTTACGGATACACGATCAGTCACGGCATTGTGGAAATCGACAACTTGAAAGCGGTTATCGTACGCAGGATATTTTCCGAGTATCTCGCGGGAGAGAGCGCGACAGCCATAGCGAAACGTCTGCGAAAAGAAGGAATCCCTTGCGAACAGGGCGGTCAGTGGAAGCAATTTACCGTTTCGGAGATATTGAGAAACGAAAAGTATACGGGGTGCCAACTGCTCCAAAAGACGTTCACGAAGGATCACTTGACAAAACGAGCGCAGAAGAATAAAGGCGAACTGCCACTGTTTTTTGTCGAAAACGCGCATCCGGCGATAATAGATAAAGAAACGTATCGCCGGGCGATGACGTTGATGGAGAGCAGAAAGGTTACCGCGAATCGACCGCAGGCGAAGATGGAGGCTCAGTCGTTTCGCCGGAAAATCATATGCGAAAATTGCGGCCGGCACTTCATCCGAAAGAACACAAATGGAACGCCGGGCTATGTTTGCAGCACTTATTCGGCGGAGGGGAAGGATTTCTGCCCAAGCAAGAAAATACCGGAAGATATACTCGTGAAATTGTCCGCCGAAGCGCTCGGGCTGTCCGCGTTTGACGATGCGGTTTTCGAACGACAGATCGATCATATCATCGCGGCATATCCGAGACGGGTGACTTTCGTTTATCGCGACGGGCATACCGCAGAGTATACCTGGGAAGAACGCTCTCGGTCGGAAAGTTGGACGGACGATATGAAAAAAGCAGCCGGAGAAAAAACAAGGGCTAGGAAGAGGAGCACAACAAATGGAAGCCATCAAGAAAGTCACGAAAATTGATCGTGCGGTTGTTGCGAAAGCGTCGCTTCATCAGCCGAAGCCGACGTTACGCCGGGTCGCGGCATATGCGCGCGTTTCGACCGACAGCGACGAGCAATTCACGAGCTTTGAGGCGCAGGTGGATTATTATACCCGTCAGATCGCCGCTAATCCGGACTGGACGATGGTCGAGGTGTATACAGACGAGGGCATCACCGGCACGAACACAAAGAAACGAGATGGCTTCAATCGCATGATCGCGGACGCGCTGGCGGGAAAGATCGATTTGATCATTACGAAAAGCATCTCCCGCTTTGCCAGAAACACGGTCGATACATTGACGGCGGTTCGTCAGTTGAAGGACAAGGGCGTCGAGGTATTCTTCGAAAAGGAGAACATCTACACGATGGATTCCAAGGGCGAGCTGTTGATTACGATCATGAGCTCGCTGGCGCAGGAGGAGAGTCGCTCGATCAGCGAGAACGTCGCGTGGGGCAAGCGGGCGAAATGCGAGGAGGGGAAGGTATACTTGCCCTACAAACAGTTCCTAGGCTACGAAAAGGGATCGGATGGTCTGCCGCAGATCGTTGAAGATCAGGCGGAAACGGTCCGGCTGATCTACAAACTCTTTCTTGATGGGCTGATGCCTTCGGGTATTGCGAAAAGGCTTACGGCACAGGGAATCCCATCCCCAGCAGGCAAGTCAGTTTGGTATTCGGGTACGGTGGAGAGCATCCTCACGAACGAAAAATACAAGGGTGACGCCCTGCTGCAGAAAACCTTCTGCGTAAATTTCCTGACCAAAGAGATGAAACGGAACGAAGGCGAATTACCGCAATACTATGTGGAGCAGAGCCACCCTGCGATCGTTTCGCCCGAGGTGTTTGACGAAGTGCAACAGGAGCTAAAACGACGCCGCGAAGTTCGATACGTCGGCAGGAGCGGTTGTTTCTCCAGCAAGATCATCTGCGGAGAGTGCGGCAGCTATTACGGCCGTAAGGTCTGGCACAGTACGGATAAATACCGTACGGTGATCTGGCGCTGCCAGCATAAGTATGATAACGGCGAGCCATGCAAAACGCCGCACGTGACCGAAGATCAGATCAAGGCGGCGTTTGTTGCGGAAATGAACCGTGTGATTACGAACGAAGATCGGGTACTTGCTGATATCAAGATGCTCATTGCCTCGCTGACCGATATGCGTGAGTTGGAGGAAAAGGAATCCGCTGCGAGCAAGGAACTGGAAACGGTATCCGAATCGATGAGAAAGCTAGTTGACGCCTACGCGCATGCGTTGATCGAGCAGGCCGAATATGATGATCGTTATGCGAAGCTTCTGGCTCAAAGTCGAACAATCGAGAAGCGGATTGCGGAGATCGGGGAGCAACGTGAGCTTCGGAAGGTGAGGAAGCGCGAGCTGGATGCATTTTACAAGGCACTGAAGGCGACGGGGCCGATTCTAGAGTTTGATGAAGAGCTGTGGAATGTGGCGATAAAGGAAGCAATTGTCCGAGCAGGAGGAGAATATGAGTTTATTCTTAATAACTGATGCACTTTATGCGAACAACGAGTGTTTAATGCCATGCTTTTTGGCTACTATCATTGTGAAATCTCATTTGCGGTTACTTTCAGATTATTAGGCCTGGACATTGTTGTGTATCCTATGCTATAATGACCGTGCCCCAAACCATGATTCAGTGGAGGAACATAAAATGCCATATGCAATAGATTTATTTTGTGGCGCTGGCGGATGCTCAGAGGGGCTCATCCAAGCAGGTTTTCACATTCTTTTTAGTTCTGATATCAGCGATATGGTTGAGACCACATATCGACATAGGCATGAGCAACTCGGTTTTGTACAAGGGAAGAACACCTGGTATGAAAGAGCTGATATAAAGAACCTTACTGGCACAGATATACGAACAAGTATTTCTGAGCTTGAGATTTTCAGAGGGCGCGATATTCCTGATATTGACTTAATGATTGGCGGACCAAGTTGCCAAGGGTTTTCAAGGGCGGGGAGACGAGATAAATCAGATCCAAGGAATATGCTGTTCGGTGAATATGTAAGGGTAATTAATGAAATCCGCCCAAAGTATATTGTCTTTGAAAATGTAGAGGGATTCGTAGATATGCAATTTTCGGGATACATAGGAATCTCAGGTATCAATTATCCCGATGGTAGCGTAACGCCAGTGATTTTACAAAGCGAATTAGAGCAAATTGGGTACAGTACACTAAAACCGAAGATTCTTAACGCTGCGGACTATGGAGTGCCGCAGAGAAGGAATCGTATCATCTTTATAGGATATCGCAAAGGATTGACACCACCCCAATACCCCATACCGTCTGTCACGCCGGATAATTATCTGACTTTAAAAGACGCAATCGGAGACTTAATTACCGATGCATCAATTAGGCTTACAGTTAATGCAAAATACAGTCAATATCAAATGGAGAGCATTAGAGGCCGGACGCCGAATATCAACGGAATTCCGATTCCCGCTGAGCGTATTACGAATACTGATTTGCCGAAACAAACTGATGTAGTAAGAGAACGATTTGAGCTCTTCAGCCCCGGTGAATCGGGTACGCTTCTCAAAAAAAGAATTCTAGAAAAGGGAATCGATCTTACAGAGAAGCCCGCTCTCATAAAACTCTGTTGCGAAGTCTTTAATATGACATCTACTGAGGTAATTTCTCTTTTCAGAGAGGGCCGAGCAACAAAGGAGCAAGCTGCAGTACTTTTGACAAAGAAAAATATCCGTCAACGTTGGAGCCCTGATTTGCCATCAGCGACGGTAGTGACAATTGCGGATGATTATATCAGCCCTTGGGAACCGAGAACTTTCAGCGTCAGAGAAATGGCTCGCTGCCAGTCTTTTGATGATTCCTTCGAATTTCTTGGGAAGAGAACAACCGGAGGACTTTTACGTCGAGTCGAAATTCCACAATATACGCAGGTCGGAAATGCTGTGCCGCCACTATTAGCAAAAGCTGTTGCTTTAGAAATCATTAAGGTTCTATGAATAAGAAGGAACAAGCTTTGAAGAAGCTTGTTCCTTCTTTAATAGTTAACGTGGCTATACTAAAACTACTTCAATTTGACCAAAGAGTTCAGACTTTGCATTCGGTTTTATTCGCCATGCGTTGCCATGATTTTTACCGGCATATTTACCCGTCTTTGTTGTGTAGCCTCGCCAATCATAAGTTATTATCCCCAATTTAATCAGCGATAAAAATGTAGTAAACTGCGGGGCTCTTGAGAATTCAAATTCGTTGTACCTGAACTGTATAAGACCATCGATATTTCGGCTATCTGCTTTTGCCCAAAGCGTAGAAGGATGTTTCTGATAAAGCTGATCTCGCAAATCAGCAAAGAGCCAGAAAGCCGCTACTTCTCGTTTTGCTGTATCAGGGTTTTTCCACACCACATTGACTTGACCAGCCTCATCATTCACAACAAGACAAAAACCTTGATTGTTTTGCGGTGCCTCATATGAACCGATGGTAATATAAAGGCTACTGTAACCTGGATGATGGTCTGAATCATAGCCATAGATTCTCGCAAAAGCCGAAACGCGGTTCCTATCGATTGGTTCATACTCAGCTACTCGTGTACCTTCAAAGCGAGGACGCAATGTAAACAGCGTATCAAGTGTCTGGACAGTGCCCTTTGACTTCACTTCGATAAGACCATCAAAGTCAGCATCGCGACGATTATTCGTTCGTATACCAAGCAACTCTTCCAAGGTATCGCCTACATCTTTTGGCGCAATTGGCCCACGACCTTTAGAATTGTCGTAATATCCACCCATAATTATATCTTTCAAAAGAGGGCGGATTTCGCTAAACAATTTCGTAATAGCATCCACTCCAATGGCATTCAATAGGTCTTGCTCTGTAGGGATGTTATTTGTCAGATTAATAAAGTAAATCTGCGGAGAACCGTCAGGCTTTTGAAACACAGAAATATAAAGCAAATCGCCCTCATTGATTTCTTCCGCAGCCATTCGACGTTTCAGTGTTTCTATTGAGAATCGCCGGTCGCCTCTGTCATTAGCAACGCAGTAAAACTTGAGTCTCACGGATTCGGACTTGCCGCGCTGTACAAAGAGAGTGTCATATGAAATGCCATACTGACCACCATGTTTAAGCTGCACGTAATCAACAAGTCCCCATTTAGTGAGTAGATCTCGTAAAATGCCGTTAGCATCTAGATTATTTTTGTCTATCATGGTAAACGTCATCCGAATCAGCGCATACTCCTCGTTGCGTAATTGGCGAATCATATTAATGACAGAACTTTCATTAGGATATGGGGTGAATATCATGGACCCTCCTGATGTCGAAAAAGATTGAACTTTTCGTTTAGCGAAACAGAGCTTGCTACATGTAAAAATCCAGTGAAACAACACATATATCTGTTTAGTTGTGTGGTCATCAGGGATTACACCATAAAAATTCTATCGCAGAAGCTGTGAAAGCACAATGGTTATTACATCTACCTTTTTGAAACCATGTACGAGTGCTGGACGTGATTTTGATTATTTAGTGATTTGCATAACGAGAGCATAACTTCCGTTTGTTCAACAAAACGGAACTTGCTGGATATCCTTTCCATCGTCGTTGACAGTCCTGAAAAGTACACCAATGAGCTATCGGCGACAGAACCCATTACGCAACATTGGCATACACGCTTATGATCTATCCTGACAACTACTCCCAAGTAGCCTAGAGGTAGGTGGATGTGGGATTCGACATACTATCTAAATCGCTTCAAGAGACAACTAAATATTCAATGAAGGTGGACGATGGTTTGTGGAGATGCGGTCTGTGTGAGTCAACTTAGTCAGCAGTTTTTTCGGGCTCTCATTTAATTTCCGCTTACAATATACTTAGT
>DATMYT010000285.1:0-2825 GCA_035560855.1 Negativicutes bacterium
CAGTTGCCTTCATCATTGCCCGTTCCGCATCGGAACCGATACGCCTTAGTACCGGCAGCAACTCCGCAAGAGGTCTATTGTGCCGCCAACCTGCAAATGCGCAACGATATAGGGAAAAATTGATGGCGCTGGAGCTTTGGATAAACGTAAAAAAGTCCATATCTCTATGCGCGCCGGAATTAAATCGATCCACCAATCCAGGCGCGGGCGTGCAGGCCGCTTCCATTAGAATAGCCTCCAACGCAGTATTGCCGATCAATAGGACAGGGGCGGGCCAATGTTCCGTTTGGGCGGCTTTGAATTCGAGGATCATGTCTTGCGCCGCTGCCAGAACCTCCTGCCTACTATGCCGCTGTTCCCGCATGCACTCTACCGCGAGACCGGAGCAAACGAAACAGTTCCTGGAGCTTGTCCCTGAAGCGGACCGACTCATTTGCCGGCCTTCACTATTAAAAACATCAATATCGAGTAGCCGGCCAAACTTTGTCATTTGTTCGACCCTCATGCCAGCTTCCTTGAGTTCCGCTGCATGTCCCTGAACCGCCAGCACCGCCACCGGTCCGGTGAGCAAGTGCAACACTCGCTCTTCGCAAAGCGTTAAATGCGCAGCAAGAACAAGCTGCCGCATTTCATTAACCGCATAATACAGTAAAGCCACCGTTTCAGCCGTGTATTTGATCTGTCCCGGCATATTGATGGTAATGCTGATTACCGTAGCTCCATGCAAACTGCGTAGTTCCGCCTGTATTGCCGCCAGTTGTTCTTTGGCCGCCAACACATCTTCTAACGTTATGATTTGATTATTGGTTACAATCATGCTGATTTTTCACCCCGTTGCGCTTAGTGTCTGGAATCCGAGCGCCGAATTTTCTCCAGTATCTCTTTTGCCGCATCGGAAGTCAAGTAACGATAAGTGTTCTCTGGCACCACCTTTTGAATCCCGGCCCAGTCGCCCTGCCGAATCATCTCCCGGACTTTGGACGCACTGACGATGTCACCGTCCACCTCTACCCGCTGGATCATTTTTACGGCAACTCCATGCTGTGGCAAAATATCGAACATAGCCTGATTGTAGGAACGGGTGACCGCACAATAAGGTTCCTCCCCTATATAGCGGGTTTTGATGCCCAGCGCAGGGGCGATGCGGGAGGCAAAAACAGCGATGTCCAAATGAGTTTGGGCAAGCACCTTGTCTTCGTCGCGGGTGAAATAAGTCGGGAAGGTCGCGGAAGAAATAATATAGGGTCCGGCCGGGAACACCGCCACATTAGGCAAATCGGCCACCCCTTCCTGTACCAGCTTTAGCCGGTCGGCAAACGGAAATAGAGACTTGTCTTCGCTGACAACAAAAACGATGACTGCTTCACTTTCGGACGCCGCCCGTTCGATTAGGGCCCGATGTCCCTTGGTAAACGGGTTGCAATTAACAACTATAGCCGCCCTTTCCTTCTTCAGGTGAGCAATTTGTCGCTGAATCTCCTGGCAAAATGACTCGATGGAACCGATACCGGTTTCAAGGAGTGCCACGTAGGGTTCCGCCCTGGCGATCTCGTGAAAGCCGAGCGATTCGAACAACCATGCTTTGGCAGGACGGGTAAAGATGAAGTAGTGAAGTCGCCCACGCCGCGCCGCCTCCTGCATGAGGTGGCTGACAATGGTCGCCGTCAGGCCCGATCCCTGAATCGTTTCGTCCACGGCTATATTGCGCAGCACTTCTCCGGCGAAGGATCCCGTCCCCGCCAATTTGTCGCCAGCGCGCATATTGACCGTGTATTCCACATCGCTATCAAAGGTTAGATCAAATCCTGCGAGAAATTGCCGAATTTCGTCAACCGCTCGAGCATTTTTCAAATCGGCGACTTCTGTTTCATAGCCTTCGAACATGGCGCCCACCTCTTTCATTTTAGATGTCTTTTTATTATAGCATCGAAATATTCGCTGTCTGGCAGAGTTACTCGGTTCGATGCCCCATACAATCCTGGTTTTTCATGTATTCAGTAAATGCAGCCACCGCTGACAGGTCCAATGCAGCAGTAGGGTAAATCATCCATGTTCTTCGGCGCAGCGGTTCACCGTTGCGCCAATACAATTCCTGGGTAAAAGGTGCGCCTTGCTGACGCAAGCCAATGGCGGGCAGTATTGCCCAGCCCAGACCGTGCAGCACCATCTGGCGACAAGTGTCCATGTTGTCTACTTTCATGGGAATGTGCGGAGGCTCGGAAAAAGATTCGCGCCACCATTCCTGAATCATGGGTTCCAGTGAGGAGTCCGTCAGATAGCTGACCTGCGGCAGGCTGGGCAAGTCCTTGAATTCAATGGGATGGCTGGAAACAAGGCATAGCGGCTCATCCCCCAACAAAACTTTTTGTTCCACCCAATGATAATCTCCCCGAATGATGGCGACCGAAATTTCTTCTTTCTGCAACATTCGGTTGATACGGCGGCTTAATCCTGTTGTCAGCGACACTTCCACATCTGGGTATTTTCCCAGAAAAGTTTTCAAGATTGGCGGTAAGAGATAGTGGGCAAATACCGAGGAGGTTCCGAGACGGAGAGTGCCCTGCACTTTGTTTTCCATGTTTTGCACGCGTTCCTTGGCGTTTCGCAGTTGCAACAACATTTCCTGCGCATAGGCCAGCACCGACTCACCCTGTGGTGTGAGAATCACACCGGATGGGTGCCGAGACACAAGCTTGGCGGCAAATTCTTTTTCGAGATTGCGCAGGCGGTAGGTGAGGGCCGGTTGCGAAATGTACAATCGATCGGCCGCTTTGGTGATGTTTTTTTCTTCGGCGATAGTTTTCAATATAAGCCAATCTTTATCA
>DATMYT010000286.1:0-4548 GCA_035560855.1 Negativicutes bacterium
GAGTGGTCGTTCTGACCCTTGCCGTCTACCTTGAGCGCCTGCAGAATCTCCATGACGGATGCGGTCAACGGCAGCGGCACTCCCACGTCATGGCCGGTTTCGATGGCGTTCGCCAAATCTTTGATGTGCAGGTCAATCTTGAAGCCGGGTTTGAAGTTGCCGGAGAGAATCATCGGCCCTTTAGCTTCCATTACCGTGCTGCCTGCCAGCCCGCCGCGGATGGCATTGAATACGAGCTCAGGATCAACGCCCGCTTTTGTCGCCAGTACAAAGGCTTCGGACACGGCGGCGATATTGAGCGCGACGACGATCTGATTTGCCAGTTTGGTGGTGTTGCCTGCGCCGACATCGCCGCACAGTACGATGGATTTGCCCATCTTGGACAGCAGTTCGGTGCAACGGTCAAACAGGTCTTTCTTGCCGCCAACCATAATCGACAGCGTGCCGTCGATGGCCTTGGGTTCTCCGCCGCTGACCGGAGCGTCCAGCATTTCTACGCCTTTTTTCGCCACCGCCGCCGCAATTTCCTGAGATGCAAGCGGCGCGATGGAGCTCATGTCGATCAGGATAAGACCGGCTTTGGCACCTTCCAAGACGCCGTTCTCGCCAAGCACCGCAGTTTTTACATGTGGGGAATTGGGTAGCATGGTGATAACGACTTCGGACTGTTGGGCCACTTCCTTGGAGGTAGGCGCTGATTTGGCGCCTGCGGCTACGACTTCCTTCACCGCATCCTGGTTGAGGTCGAACACAACTAGTTCATAACCCGCTTTGAGCAGGTTTTTGGCCATCGGTTTCCCCATGATGCCAAGACCGATAAATCCGATTTTTTTCATGAAAATTTTCCTCCTTCACACCTGATGAGCTTATTATTTGTTGGCTCCTACTTCAGGAGTCCTTTGATTTTTGTCGTGATGGCCTGGGCGGTCAGTCCGTAGTGAACAAGCAGTTCATCGTAATTCAGCGCCGAAGTGCCGAATACATCTTCAATGCCGACAAACTCGATCGGCGCTCCTTTTTCAAGCCGGAGGGCTTCCGCAATAGCACTGCCCAGGCCGCCGATGACGCTGTGTTCTTCGGCTGTAACCACGGCTTTCATTCCTTTGGCGCAAGCGATGACCGCTTGTCTGTCGAGCGGCTTGATTGTGCTTACATTGACGACTTTTACAAAGACGCCTTCCGCCGCCAGTTCTTCGGCCGCCGCCAGCGCCCGTGAAACCATGACTCCATTGGCGAATACGACGACGTCCTTGCCTTCCTTCATGGTGTAGAGCTTGCCGATTTCAAACGGCGTGTCTGTTGGGGTCAGGATCGGCAAGTCGTTACGGTTGATGCGAATGTACATGGGGCCGGGATTATTGACCATCGCCGCCACCATCTTGGTGGTTTCGACCGCATCAACAGGCACAAGCACGGTCATGCCTGGAATTCCCCGCATCAGGCTCATGTCTTCGACGGACTGGTGGGTCGAGCCATCGCCGTAGTCAGACAGACCGGCGCTGGACCCGCAGATTTTCACATTGAGCCCGGCGATGGAGATCGTCTGGCGCAACTGGTCGTAGCAACGCCCGGTAGAAAATACCGCAAAAGAATTGATGAAAGGAATTTTTCCCGTTAAGGCCAGTCCCGCCGCAGTCGAAGCCATGTTAGCCTCGGCGATGCTCATTTCGAAATAACGCTCTGGATAGGCGACTTGAAACAAATTGGACATCGTGGACTTTCCAAGATCGGCTTCGAGCGCCACAATATTTTTGTTATCCTTGCCGAGTGCTACAAGAGCCTCGCCGTAAGCGGTTCGCAAACTTTTCGTAGCCATCTTACGCCCTCCCCTTCCGGATAGTTTCCAGATCACACAGGGCCGTTTTGCATTGCTCCGCCGTCAGCATTCCGTTATGAAACGCAGCGTTATTTTCGGCGAACGAAATGCATTTCCCTTTAACGGTGTTCGCCAGAATGACGGAAGGTTTGCCCTTCACCTGTTCGGTTACTTCAAAAGCCCCAATCAGTGCGCCCACATCGTGTCCATCTACTTCGATGGCATTCCACCCGAAGGCTTCCCATTTCGGGCGAATGGGGTTGAGATCGAACCGATCCTTGATAGCGCCGGTAGCCTGCAGACGGTTGCAGTCGACAATGGCGGTGATATTGTCGATCTTAAAGTTGGCGGCGGCCATCGCCGCTTCCCAAATCTGACCTTCGGCCTGTTCGCCGTCACCCACGATCACATAGACGCGGCGCGCGCTTTTATCGATACGCAGTCCGAGCGCCATGCCATTGGCGATCGACAGTCCCTGTCCCAGCGAGCCGGTGTTTGCCTCGATACCTGGAGTCTTGGTCATATCCGGATGTCCTTGCAGCATTGCGCCAAGCGATTTGACTTTTTTCAGTTCACTTTGCGGAAAATACCCCGCCAGCGCCAGCGCTGCATATTGAACGAGAGCCGCATGCCCCTTGCTGAGAAGGAAGCGGTCGCGATCCGGATTCTTTGGATTCTTCGGGTCATGTTTCATTTTGTGGAAATAGAGCGTTGCTACAATATCCGCCGAAGAACAGGACCCGCCAAGATGGCCTACCTTTCCTTCGCCGATGAGATCAGTCACAATCAGTTCGCGCATCCGTAGCGCTTTTTCTTCAATCGATCGGATAACTTCTGCTGCTACCATCGGAACCTCCCCTTTACACTAGTAATCCGCCACTTTAGTCGATCGGCGTCAGAACGATTTTCAAACCTTCCTTAGATTCCATCAGATCGAAGCCTTTTTGCCACTGGTCCAGAGGCAGTTCATGCGTAATGATTTCATTCAGATCTACTGTTTTTTCACTCATGAGCACCAGGCATTTTTCCCATACGTCCCAGTTGTGGCTGAAAGTGCCCTGTAATGCCACAGCTTTGACAATGAGTTGATCCAGTGAGAAGCCGACCGGACCGGGACCCCAGCCAATCTTGTTGATCTGGCCGCAGGGACGCACCACGTCAAGCGACAATTTTAGTGTAGGCGAAAAACCGGCCGCATCTACCACCAGATCCGCGCCGTAACCGTCGCGCATTGCCATAATAATAGGCACGGGGTCTTGCTGCGAACTGTTGATGGTCATTGTCGCGCCAAGTTTTTTAGCCCTTTCCATGCGGGCATCGTCCCCATCGGTTCCAACGACTACGATATCCGATGCACCGATGATCGAAGCCATCTTGGTGCACAAAAGACCGATGGGTCCAGGCCCGATGATAACTACCAAATCGCCAGGCTTGAGCGGGGAGTGTTTGACCAGCGAACTGTATGCCACACACATCGGTTCGGTCAAAGAAGCTTCCTTCAGACTAACGTTGTCGGGAACCTTGTGCAGAATCCGGCTCGGCACGCGAACATATTTTGCGAATGCGCCGTCGATCTGGAATCCGTATCCCTTGCGTTCACGACACACGTGATAATTATTGGTCCGACACATGACGCATTTGCCGCAAAAATCGGCGTGGGTCTCAGATGTCACGCGGTCGCCAACTTTCCAGTCTTTCACGTTGGCTCCGACTTCGGCGATTGTACCGGCGAATTCATGTCCGAGAATCAGCGGCACATTGACTTTGTAGGAGACCTTGTTGTGATGCATGTGGGGATCACTGCCGCAGATGCCTATATAGGCAGTCTCGACCAGCACATCGTCCGGCCCTATTGACGGGACCGACACTTCACGTACTTCAGTGGCCCCCGCCACGTTGTCAAACTTTACAACTGCTTTCATTTTTTTCATATGCTCATCCCTTTCATTTTGATCGGTTCTTCAACGTCGTCGGGGAATTTTTGCGAAACATCCTCAATGGTAGTTGCGATATGTTCTTGCATCCAGCGTCTGGCCGTATCTGGATCCTTGTTGCAAATTGCGTCATAAATGAGTCGGTGGTACTTCAGGGCGCGATCAACGCCCATAAGTTCGTTGATCTTGCGATAATAGCTCACCAAGACATCCCGTATGACATTGGACACGTTGAACAGCAATGAATTTTTCGTCGCCCGAGCAATATCCAAGTGAAATTTCATGTCGGCAATGGAAAATTCCAGTGCCGGACGGCCAATTCGCTCCATTTCTATGAGCGTAGCCAAAATATTCGCGATGTCAGTTTCATCTGCATTCATTGCCGCCAGCGCCGCGTTTTCCGGCTCGACGATCCGTCTGTATTCGAGAATGTCCATCATGCTTTTACGGTTCCATACCAGCATTGGCAACAGTGAATTCATGAACATCCCCGGTGTCACCATCAGGACAAAGCTGCCTTCTCCTTGCCGGGTCTGGGCTATCCCCATAGTGTTGAGCTTTCTCAGCGCTTCCCGAATCGGTACGCGGCTGACACCAAACATCTGTCCCAGTTCATTTTCCGAGGGAAGTTTGGTTCCCGGCGGCCAGATCCCATTCAGAATGTTGTCGAGCATCTGGTCATAAACCTGGCTGCCCACGCCTTTCTTATCAATCGGAATAATTACCATCCATACCTCCACAAGTTTAAAAATTCCAGACAATCAACAAAAGCATACCACTTGTAATACATGTTACAGG
>DATMYT010000287.1:0-3489 GCA_035560855.1 Negativicutes bacterium
GTGCCCACGCACTGCGGGTACAATTGCTTTTGCTCACAGTCACTCTACTACTATGGTGAACTACCGCCACAGTGATAGCTGCCAAAAGTTCTGCGGTGATGCTTGTATCCATTACGCAATTGATACTGGCCGCAATGGCTGCTACAATCTCGGAATCGATATCATTACTAACGGTCGCTTCAGTTTGTGCATTTCCTACTGTTGCTTTGGCAACAGTAGGTTCGGGCTGTTTGTTCGGCATAGGTTCCGGTTTGGAACCACCACCGAACAACCAATCGAACAAGCCCATGAGTTCATCTCCTTTCTCACAGAGGTTTGCAGCAAAAGTTTAGCGCTGTCACAAATTACTCGCATGCAAAAAATGCATTTGTTTTAGCTTCGTCCCAACCAAGAATTTCGTGGAGCAATTCGGCCGTATGCTGACCCAACAAAGGTGCTGGTCGTTCGACAGCCCCAGGAGTCGCAGACATTTTAATCGGAACTCCGGCCATTTTTAGATGCCCAGCCACCGGATGTTCGACTTCAACAATCATGTTGCGCGCTTTTATTTGCGGGTCGTTGACAATAGTTTCTACCGTATTGATGGGTGCGCATGGCAGTTCGGCTTTTTCCAAGACTTCCAGCCATTCATTGATAGTTTTGTGTTTGAAGACTTCGTTTAGGATCGCCGACAATTCTTTGACATGCGCCGTACGGTTGCTATTGGTATCAAAGCGCGGATCTTGTAGCAGTTCTGATTTACCAAGAATGTTGCAAAGTTTGATCCAAAGACGCTCATTGCCTGCGCCGACGATAATATGTCCGTCTTTGGCAGTAAATGCGGAAAACGGCGTGATGGAAGGATGTCGATTTCCCATTGGAACAGGTATATTGCCGGAAGTAACATAACGCGCAATGGCATTCTCTAAAATCGCAACCTGACAGTCTAGCATTCCAACATCGACCGACTGGCCTTCGCCAGTTTTTTCCCGATGATACAACGCCATCATGACTCCGTACGCCGTAAACATACCAGCAATAATATCTCCGACAGAAGCACCGACGCGAGTCGGTTCTCCGTCTTCCGAACCGGTAATGCTCATGATTCCGCCCATGGCCTGAACGATGATATCATAAGCCGGTTTAAACTGATAAGGGCCAGTATGGCCGAATCCTGAGCACGAAGCATATATGATTTTGGGATTGATGGTTTTTAACACATCGTAACCCAAACCGAACTTTTCCATCGTACCTGGGCGATAGTTCTCCACTACGACATCCGCATATTTGATTATTTCCTTGAACAGATCACATTCTGCCTGTTTTTTGAAATTTAGTGTCATGGAGCGTTTATTGCGGTTGAGACTCATGAAATAAGCGCTTTCTTTTCCAATAAACGGTCCGTATGCACGCGAATCATCTCCTACTTTAGGCGGTTCAATCTTTACAATGTCAGCACCGTAATCAGCCAACATCATCGTACAATACGGTCCAGCCAGCACCCGGCTCAAGTCCAACACTCTCAGTCCTTCTAGTGGTTTCATTACAATCTCTCCTTTTTTTCAAAACAGTTTGATTTTATCAAATCTAATTTATTGAAAATCGCCTGATAATTTCCGTTATTTTTTGCTACGGCAACATCCATTTAAGCCAATACGCCTGAAGAAAAGTAATCATCGACATCACCAATACCATCACGATACTGTGCCAAATGGTAAAACGGAAAAGATCGCTTTCCTTCCCGACCAGTCCCGAAGCCGCAGTGGCTACGGAGATGCTTTGCGGCGAAACCATCTTGCCACACACCCCGCCGGAACTATTGGCAGCCACGGTGAGATAGGGATCAACGCCAATCTGCTCCGCCGCTGTCTTCTGCATGGATCCGAACAGAGCATTAGCCGAGGTATCCGAACCGGTCAAAAAAACTCCCAGCCAGCCAAGAATCGGCGCAAAAAACGGAAACAGTCCGCCGGTGGCGGTGAAGGCAATTCCGAGCGTCGAACTCATCCCGGAATAGTTCATGATATAAGCAAGCCCCAAAATAACGGAGATGGTGAGGATTGGAAACTTCAGCTGTGTCACTGTTTTCCCCAAACAGGTTACCGCTTTCCCAGGTCCATAGTTTGGAATAACAAACAGGGATAAAATACCCGAAAGCAACAACGCCGTACCGGAGGCAGAAAGAAGGTTCAACATGAACGTTGCGGCAAAGGGGGTGTTTACGGCTACCACCGGCGCCGTCTTGATAACCAAGCCGTCTAGTCCTGGCCAACCTACAATAAAGAAGGGCAACATTTTGTCGATGCCAACAACGACTTGCTTGAACTGGATGTATTTATCATCCGCCCACAGGAACACCATTGTCGCAAGGATGAGATACGGCGCCCAGGCTCGTAACACTTCCATATGTGTATACTGCAGTGTAGCCTTGCCACTAACTGATACTTTTTCATCTGGAAAATGCCAGACATTGTTGGGTTTCCAAACCTTCAGGAAAAGCAAGAACCCGATGATGGTCACAACTGCAGCAGTAATATCCGGCAAATACGGGTTCACATAGTTTGCAGTGATAAACTGGGTGCCTGCAAAAAGTCCGCCCGCGACCAGTGCTGCCGGCAGCACTTCCATGCTGCTTTTCCACCCGGTCATGGTAACCACCAACCATAGCGGAACAAAAAAGGATAAAAAAGGCAACTGTCGGCCAATTACCTGGCTGATGTGCATCATATCCAGGCCCGTAACCTGCGCCGACACCACGATGGGAATGCCGATGGCTCCAAAAGCAACCGGCGCAGTGTTGGCGATCATGCATAGCCCTGCCGCATAAATGGGATTGAAGCCTAGGCCGACCAGCATTGCAGCGGTAATGGCTACCGGCGTACCAAAACCTGCGGTACCTTCGAGGAAAGCGCCGAAAGCAAACGCGATCAAAATGGCCTGCAAACGACGGTCGTCCGTCACTGACGCTAAAGAATTTTTGATAATCTCGAACTCTCCGGATTCAACTGTCATGTTGTAAACCCAGATAGCAGTGATAACAATCCAAACAATCGGAAAGATTCCGTAAAACATCCCATTAAGCGTTGCGCTAACAGCAATGGAAACGGGCATCTCCCAAATCGCGATGGCCAAAAGAAATGCGGATCCCGTCCCCACCAATGCCGCATAATGTCCTTTAGTACGTTTAATCCCGAGCAAATAAAGCAGAAGCAGCAGCGGAATAGCTGCAACCAACGCTGATAAAAAAATGTTGCCCAACGGATCATATACTTGAACGAATTTCATCGATAACCCCCCTATTCTTTTTCGAGCCATTCACATCAGCTCAGTTCCTAAAAAGTAAAAACCTAACACTTGCGAGATTTCATCATGGTTGATTTGAATGGAAGCGTCGATTTAGGGTATAGCAAAGCTATCTACCATGCTGCTTTCTCTGTTGAAAAGCACAGCGGACCAATTTTAGAAATATTTCAGGATCTATTTCGAGAAAATATCGAATATATCTTGTGC
>DATMYT010000288.1:0-11255 GCA_035560855.1 Negativicutes bacterium
CCTTCATACAAATTCAGAAAATACTAACCCTGTTTAGGAACAATCCTGCTAAAATCGGCAATCCCTAGAGTAAGTGCGCTGATACTTCGCAGCAACGCTAATCGATTATCACGCACCTTCGTATCCTCTACCATGACCATCACTGCCGAAAAGAACTCACCTATCGGCGCAGACAGTTCGGCAATGACCTGCAGTGCTCCAACATAATCGCAATCAGCCTTTGCCTGCTCGATTCGGCTACGGGCATTTTGGCACGCCTGATAAAGTGCAATCTCCGCCCCAACTTCAAACAAAGATTCGTCGATAAAATCGCAATTGGTTTTTCCGGCTAAGTTGGCAGCACGGGTAAAGGATTCCACGGCTCTTTCCATCGCTGCAATGCCCTCTGAAGATGCCATAGCCTTAGCCCGAAGCCATGCACTATAGATATCATCAGTATCTGTCGCCAAAAGAGCCTCAATGATGTCGTAACGAATGCCAGCGTCTCCCAACACGTTTTTCAATCGCAGGCGGAAAAACTCTTCTACAGAATTAGATAAATTATGTTGTTTTTCAACATCAATAATCCCTGTCAATTGCATTGCTTCACGTGCCATTGTCCGCAATGATAGGGAAACCTCTCCATCAATCATGATATTCACAACCCCGAGAGCCTGCCGCCGTAGTGCATAGGGATCCTGCGATCCGGTTGGAATAAGCCCCCTACTAAAAGTAGTAATAATATTATCCAACTTGTCGGCGATAGCTACTGCGCGTCCAGCTACGGTATGCGGCAAGATATCGCCGGCAAACCGCGGTAGATAGTGCTCAAAAATAGCATCCGCGACAACGGAAGATTCACCGGATAGTAGCGCATATTCTCGTCCCATGACACCCTGAAGTTCAGTGAACTCGCAAACCATCCCGGTGACGAGGTCAGTTTTAGCCAACTCCGCTGCCCGTTCTACCGCAAACAATTCATCCGCACCCATTCCAAGTTGTGCAGCAATAATAGCCGATAATTTCTTTAGCCGTTGTGCCTTGTCGTACATCGTCCCCAAACCTTCCTGGAACACGATGGTTTTCAATTTTTCCACTCGATCACCAAGCGGGACTTTGCGATCCTCGTCATAAAAAAATCTTGCATCGGCCAGTCGCGCTCGCAGCACTCGCTCGTTGCCATGACGAACATTATCAATGAAATCGACTCCGCCATTACGTACTGTAATAAATACTGGCAGCAGCTTGCCTTCTTTACTGAAAACCGGAAAATAACGTTGATGTTCACGCATCGGAGTAATGATGGTTTCAGGTGGAAGGTCGAGGTATTTTTCTTCGAAACGACCACAAAGTGCAGTTGGGTATTCCACCAAATACAGTACTTCTTCCAATAGTTCGGCATCAATGGCAGCCGTACCACCTTGTTGAAGCGCCAGCGCCTCTACCTGACTACGAATTAGACTACGGCGTTCTTCTGGAGCTACAATGACAAAGTTAGCCGCCATACGTGAATCATAATCAGAAGCCGTCACAATTTCCACGGCGTCCGAGCCGAGTACTCGATGCCCCCGGCTAATCCGCCCCGACTCAATGCCCGCAACCTTGACCGAAATAATATCCGCTCCAAAAAGTGCAACCAACCAGTGAATCGGCCGGACAAACTTCATATCAAGATTGCCCCACCGCATATTTTTCGGGAAATTCAAGGTTTCCACCAATCCGAGTAGCAGCTCCGGCAGCAATCCGGCAACAGGCTTTCCAACTTCATGCAATATTGCATGAAAATAGCCGTCTTCATTCACCAAATCAGCGACTGTTACTCCTGCGCCGCGAGCAAACCCTTCAACAGCCTTGGTGGGTTTTCCCTCAGAATCAACTGCCAATTTTACAGAAGGACCTTTCTTTTTCGTAGTCTGATCAGCCTGCGCTTCGGCTACATCTTTCACAATCAGAGTAATTCGGCGCGGTGTGCCGACAGTTTTTAGTTCTCCGTGGACAATCCTCTTGTCCGCCAATGCCTTGCGGGCAATATCGGCAAATTGAATCAACATTCCCGGCATAAACCTAGCCGGTATTTCTTCCGTACCAATTTCAAACAATAACTCTTTTGCCATTTTATTTCGCCCCCTTCAGAAGCGGATATCCCAATTTTTCTCGTTGGGCAAGATATCCTTGTGCACAGAGTCGGGCCAGATTTCGCACCCGGCCGATAAACGCGGTTCGTTCGCTAACGCTGATCGCCCCCCGTGAATTGAGCAGATTAAAAGTATGGCTGCATTTCAACACATAATCATAAGCCGGCAATACATATCCCAACTCCACGACCCTTGTTGCTTCCTTCTCATACATATCAAACAGACGGAACAACATCTCAGTATCGGCAATTTCGAAATTGTAGTAAGATTGTTCGACTTCGTTCCGATGAAATACGTCGCCATAAGTGATTCCATTGACCCACTCAATGTCGAAAACATTCTCCTTGCCCTGAATATACATGGACAAACGTTCCAGTCCATAGGTGATCTCTACTGCAACCGGCTTGACATCGACACTACCAACCTGTTGAAAATAAGTAAACTGGGTAATTTCCATCCCATCTAACCACACTTCCCAGCCCAGCCCCCATGCACCCAATGTCGGAGACTCCCAGTTGTCCTCGACAAACCGAATATCGTGTTCAGCAGCCTTAATACCCAACTGTGCCAGACTCTCCAGATATAATTCCTGAATGTTGAGTGGTGACGGCTTCATAACAACCTGATATTGATGGTGCTGAAATAAGCGGTTCGGATTGTCGCCGTAGCGACCGTCCGCCGGACGGCGCGATGGTTCAACGTATGCCACATTCCACGGCTCCGGTCCAAGAGCCCGCAGGAAAGTCGCCGGATTCATCGTGCCTGCGCCTTTCTCCACATCATAGGGTTGCTGAATGATACAGTTCTGGCCAGACCAAAACTTCTGCAGCGTAAGAATGATTTCCTGAAATGTCATGCTAGTTTTGTCCCCTTTCATACTTTGTGGTTCGCCACAGCGAATCAGAAGAAATAAAAAAAATCCCATCCCTGCAACGTTATTATCGTTACAGGGACGAGATATCTACTCCCGCGGTTCCACCCTGCTTGACCCCGAAGGGGTCCGCCTTACTTTTATTGCAGGTTTTACTGAGTCCACTATGGACTGTTCCTCCTGCGGTTTGGGAATGCCCTTCACCTGTTTTTACCGGGCTTCCACTCTCTCCGGCTCGCTGTCTGCCTTATCGGCCAGGTTACTGTTTCCCGCATCACCATGACTGGACTTATCATATCGAAATCGGCTAAAAAAATCAAGCCTTAATAATTGCTCTCAACAGCTCCCTGGCATTTTGACTGGGCCAACCGCCTCCTGATAAAATCGAAAATTTCAACTATCTGACGGTAGACACCATTGATATCTTTATGCCAAAACCGCTATTCATACCAGAGCACTTTATCATCGCATTGTGGCGTTTTTTTATGGATGCAATACCTGACAATTGACAAATGGAAGCTAATCTAAATTTTTCGTCCTTCCTCCATCAACAAGAGCAAAAAAGGCAGCTTCCCATTTTCATCGTGTTCATCTTGAATTTGATGTACAAGTTTTTCATTTCCAGCAATTGCCGTCACCCCGCCACACGTTTGATACAATTCATTCATCAGCGCATTTAGCGCTACTAATGCTTGGATATCAATTCTTGCTATACTACCAAAATCGAACGTTAATCTCGTGGCTTTTTCTTGACAGAGATACTTTGATTCTAACGCCAACGCAGCACAGCTATCCTTCGAAAAATGAGCATTAATTTCTACCCGGAGCTCTCCATTTCCAGCCATTACCAAATTATAAGGAGAAACAACTTCATCAACCGTTTCATCGGCTTTTGCATCGCCTTTCAGCGTTCGACGGTGACGTCGCACTTTTTCTCTGAATTCGCTAGTGGTAAAAGGTTGCTTCATCACAGAAACTACTGCCTCAGCAACCTGTTCTTCCGTAAACGGTTTTAAAAGAAAGCCCCGGGCGCCCCTTTCCAGAGCCTCTTCAATAATATTTTTCTGACCTATAGCGCTGACAACCAAAAAACGTGCATCCGGAAAAGGCGCCAATATTTTGGACATTGCCGCCAGCCCGTTCATTGTCGGCATATCCAAATCCATCGTCACCACATCAGGCTTTAATCGAACATATTCAATATAAGCCTTCACGCCGGTATCGGCTTCTCCGATTACATGGTGGCCGGCTGCGGTCAATGTATCCCGTAGCAACACCCGTATCGTGGTTGAATCATCTACGATGAGAATCTTTGCCACCGAATTTTTCCTTCCATCCTGTAATTTACAAGCATGATTACCCCGCAAAAGTGAATTACAATAGCACTATTGTAATCCCCGGATTACCTCGTCCCAAGTCCCTGTCACGTGACAAATCCGGACAAGCTTCGAGCAATCGTCGCGATTCATCATTAAAAATATCCCACTCTTCGCCAGACACAAACGTCTTGATCATATTCCGGCGTTTTTTTGCGCCCAAAAATTGACGAACGCTTATGCGCAATTTTCCACCAACACCGCTGGAACCATAGCCATGTATTAACTTCACCACTTTAGCGCCGGAAGCACGTGCACGCCCAAGTTCAGATATCAATCGACGATCAGCCTGTTCCGCCGTTGGCATGCCCTCTTCCAGATTAACCAGCATCATGCTTGCAGTCTTCACTTTTCCTCCAGACGTTCCGTCCCCTTCATCATCTGAATAAACCTCACTGATTTAAGTGGCCGTTCAATTCTGTGTGCAATGAATTCGATCAACATCTTTTCTGCCTGAATCAACGTTGCCCCCGTTACTTTGAACTGCGGTGGCTGTTTCCAGTTGACGTTCAGTAGCTTGTCAACAAACCCGCAGACTGCGTCATCAAGTGGCTGTAGTCCTTCATGCTCGCAAACCGGACACACTCCCCCACCCGCGCAGGCGTCAAAAAAAGCCGGAAGCGCCAATACCTGCCCACATGCCACGCACCGCTCATATTCAGGATGAAACCCGGCCAATGCTAACAATTGCCATGCACCTGCGAGGGAAACCAATCGAGGGTTACGTTCAGACAGCAGCGACCAAGCTCCCATCAGCACGTCGTAAGCTGAAGGCTCCGGTGAGCGGTCCGGCCACAATTCCGAAACTAATTCGGCCAAAAACGACGCGTACGTCATCATTGTGATATCTTCGCGCACTTCGCGGAAACTGCGTTTTACCTCACATTGCCCAATAGTGTCCAAGCTACGCCCAGGCATGAGCGAAACAGAAACATGTGCAAAGCTTTGTACGGTCCCCGCCAGACGGCTACGCGCACGCCGGGCGCCATAAGCCGCTGCAGAAATTTTTCCATGTTCCCTGGAAAACAAAACAGCAAGCCGATCTGCCTCTCCCATATCCCTCACTGAAAGAACTAGCGCGTCCGTCACATATTGCTGCTGCTGAGTCAAGATAATGCGCTCCCGTAATCCATATCAGGCGGGTCCGTCGGTTGAATCAGGGGACAGGCTAAAACCCGTATAATGCGAAAACCATCCGTCTTCAGAACTTTAAACTGATACTCGCCAATTTCCACTATATCCCCTTTAGTCGGCTGACGGCCCAACAGTCCAAAAATATATCCACCCACGGTATCTTCTTCATGCTCATCTAACCGGATATTAAGCAACTTCAGCACATCATCCAGCAATACTCCCCCGTCAAACTGGAAGGATCCGTCTGTCATCCGCTGAATTTCCGGCTCCATTGGCTTGTCATGTTCATCCTGAATGTTGCCAACAATCTCCTCGATAACATCTTCTAGCGCCACTAAACCGGCTGTGCCGCCATATTCATCGACAACTACTGCCAGATGAATTCTCTTATGGCGCATTAACTGCAGAAGTTTAGCGACCGACATGCCTTCCGGAACCATCAGCACCTCACGCATTACCGATGTCAGCTCGGGATTCTCATGACTGGTTCCATTATAATTCATCAAATCTCGTAAGTGCACCATCCCGAGAACGTGGTCCTTATCCTCCCGACACAAAGGATAACGGGTATGCTCGGTTTCCATGACTACGCGCAGATTATCCTCATATGGATTATCTACAAAAAGACAAACCATATCCCGACGCGGAATCATAATTTCCCGTGCCATCCGATCTGCAAAATCAAAAACATTATCAATCAGTTCGCTTTCCATCTGATTCAGCACGCCACCTCTGCGACTGGCACTGACAATCATGCGGAGTTCTTCTTCCGAATGAGCCATGTCTACATCTTTCGCAGGCTCAATCCCCATCAGATTTAGCAGAAGACGCGCCGAGCGCTCAAACAAAGTGATAATCGGCCAACCCAGTTGATGAAAAACATACAACGGCCAGACAGACCACAGAAGCACAGTCTCTGTCTTTTGCATCGCCACATTTTTGGGAATCAGTTCACCCAAAACCACTGTGACAAAAGTCACGACTGAAAAACTGAGCAGTAAAGAAACGGAACGCAACAAAATCGTTGAGCCCGGAAAATACTGAAATACGAGCGGTTCAATAAAAGCGGCAACTGCGGGTTCACCCAACCAGCCCAATCCCAGCGAAGCCAATGTAACACCAAGTTGCACTGCACTCAAATAGGAATCAAGACGCGCCACCATTTTCAGCGCAAGCGAAGCTCTATTGTCCCCTCGCTGCGCCAATTCTTCCAAACGAGTCTTGCGAATTCTAACCAACGCAAATTCAGCCAATACAAAAAAACCGTTCACCCCCAACAAAGCTATCGCTGCGATGAGGGCGGTAATACTATGAGCAGGACCGTCTATGGCCAATCACCTCTTCAAAAAAAATGCGACGAACTTCTAGGCATGATGCTACCTGCCGTCAAAACATACTGTAACGCGCTTTCACTAGTTACGTCAAGTGGCACGATGTCATCCGCCGGTACGAAGATGTTGAATCCTGCCGTCAAATTGAGGCTCATCGGCACAAACACGCATACATGGGCCCCTGGTAAATGATCTGCGATGCTTTCGCTCACATCAGACGTAATGAAGCCAAGAGCTCGTGCTCCTGGATGTGGAAACGGAACCAATACCGGATTTTTCAGCAAACTCTTTGATTCGAGCATTGCAGAAGATAGCTGTTTTACGCTGTTGTAGACAAATTTTACGCCTGGAATCTGGTTCAGCATTTTTTCTGCCCACATCAACAGCCACTTTAGCGCCCAATGCGTCGACAGCAGACCTATCAACACAATAACGGCCAGCATTACCAGTAGCGCCACGCCGGGAAAACGCAAGAATGACGGCAAAAAACGTCCCACTACCCACTCGGTAAACTCAAAAACTTCACTCACTACAAATGCAGTGATGGCAATGGGGATAAGCACAATGATTCCATTCAAGAAATACTTAGAAATTCTTCCCATGGTCATCCCCTTCTCATATCACAACAAGGCAACCTTATCGGTTTTCCCTGTCGTCGTAACCGAACATCCTCAAACTGCCATCTTTGTTCCGCCAGTCTTTTTTAACCTTTACCCAAAGATCGACGAAGAATCGTGAACCAAAAATATTCTCCATCTCAATGCGGGCCTGCTGACCAATCTCTTTGAGCATAGCTCCCCCTGCGCCGATAATAATGCCTTTCTGTGAATCGCGTTCAACGTATATGGTTGCCCGCAGAAATACATCTCCATTGGGTCGGGTCTTCATTTCTTCGACCTCGATAGCCGTGGAGTGCGGAATTTCCTCACGCGTCAGGCGAAAAATTTTCTCCCGAATAAGTTCAGCCGCAACTACTCGTTCAGGCTGATCGGTAACCTCATCTTCCGGGTAATACTGGGGTCCTTCGGGCAATGCTTCTTTAATCACGGAAATCAATCGATCCGTATTGTCGCCTGTAAGCGCCGATAGCGGCACGACTGCTGCAAAATCACGAAATCCGGAGTATTTCGTGATAATCGGCAACACTTTTTCCTTGGGTAGCAAATCTACCTTGTTTAGTACCAACACAACTGGTGCGGTCTCTTTTTCCAACATGTCAAGAATAAAGTGTTCTCCAGGGCCAACCGACTCCGTTACGTCGGAAACGAACAAAATCAGATCCACTTCCCGCAAAGCGCTCCGAGCGCTTTTGACCATGAATTCTCCGAGCTTGTGCTGCGGTTTGTGAATTCCCGGCGTATCGAGAAACAGAATCTGCGCGTCCGGCAATGTAAGAATGCCCAATATTCGATTGCGCGTAGTTTGTGGTGTATCCGAAACAATGGCGATTTTCTGGCCTACCAGTTGGTTCAGTAGTGTTGACTTGCCCACATTAGGTCGTCCAATAACTGCCACAAATCCAGATTTATATTTTTTCCCTGTCTCACTCATTCACTGCGGCCCCTTTCATCTGTTCCGGTCCAAACGCGTAGGGCAGCAATTCTGCTATCCCAACTATTTTAAATTCCCCTGTCGTATTGTACAGAATAATTTCCTGAATATTAAACTCCCGCATAACCTGTCTACAAGCTCCGCAAGGAGCTATAGGGTCGGGAGTGTCCGCAACAACCAATAACCGTAGCAGCTGCGATTCACCGGCGGAAACAGCATTGAAGATTGCGGTTCTTTCCGCACAATTCGTCAATCCGTAGGATGCGTTTTCCACATTGCAGCCGCTATAAATCCGGCCGCTTCCGGTCTCCACCGCCGCTCCAACAGCAAATTTTGAGTAAGGTACATAAGCTTTGCTGCGAACCTCCATAGCCGCCTTCATCAGTGCTTCCTGCTTCACGGTCACAGTCACCGACCAATGCCTAACGCAGCCAAAATTCTATCTTCTTCTGCGCGCATGATTTTTTTCGCAGCTGCATCTGCTTCGTGATCATACCCCAACAAGTGCAATATCCCATGCACTGCCAAAAAAGCCAGTTCACGTTCGAACGAATGCCCATATTCTATTGCCTGCTCGCCTGCCCGCTCGATGGAAATAACAATATCGCCAAGCATTCTCTCTGTTGGACCGCCAATCACACTCGGTTCTTCATCATCTTCACTCTCCTCCTCCAGCGGAAAAGAAAGAACATCTGTGGCACTATCCTTTTTTCGATAATCCCGGTTTAACTCCCGAATAACCTCATTATTGACCAGCAGAATACTGACTTCCGTATCATCACTTAGATCAAGAAGTTCCGCTGTTTTTTGCAGTACTATCCGCAGGCTCTCCTCGGTTTTCAATGGCAACAAGAGCTTTTCCGGTTGAGTATTTATTTCCATTTCCATTGCGTGAGCGCCTCCTTTCCATTTCCCTGATGGCATCCGCAGGATACTCGATACGTGAATGGCATGTACTGCAAAGTACACGAATAAAAATATCGCCGATAACGTTCAGGTCACGCAAGGTTAGGTCGCACTCATTCAACTGACCGTCCCGCAGACGTTCATCGATTACGCGTCGCACTGTATTCTCAATCCGGCTCATATTGGGTTTGGAAATAGCCCGAACTGCCGCTTCGCATCCATCCGCCAGCATAATGAGCGCTGCCTCCCGTGTCTGCGGTTTAGGTCCTTCATAGCGAAAGTCTTCTTCAATAATACACTCGCCATGTTCCCCTTCCGCCGCCTGCTTGTAAAAATAAGAGACCAATGATGTTCCATGATGCTGACCCACTATATCAGCAATCACTTCGGGCAGTTTATACTCCCGGCAGAACTCCAAACCGTCCCGAATATGGGAAGTAATAATCATTGTAGACAGACTGGGAGAAAGTTTTGCATGAGGGTTTTCCATATTTGCTTGATTTTCGACGAAAAAATAGGGGCGCTGAATCTTGCCGACATCGTGGTAGTAAGCCCCCACACGGGATAGAATTGAATTGGCGCCAATCTGATCCGCCGCCGTTTCCGCCAGATTCCCCACCAAGACACTATGATAATAGGTGCCTGGCGCTTCCAACAGCAACCGCTGCAATAACGGATGATTGGGCCGCGCCAAGTTCATCAGCTTTTCCGATGTGGTAATACGAAACGCCTGCTCAAGGTAAGGCAACAACCCTATGGACAATATTGCAGAGGCGACCCCGCCAATGGCGCCCATAATCAAATCGGAAAAAATCTGCAAGTAGTCGATCTCTTCAATCAATCCTGTAAACACGATCGCCGCAACGTTTGCCAGCGATACCCATAGCCCTGCACGGATAAGACTGTACCCTTGGGCATTTTTAGATACACTGTATACGCCAGCGACGCTACCTAACAAAACGAAGGATACAACCCGTAGATTCTGATCGGTAATAATGCCGAATAATAATGCAGTCACCATTCCCAACATCAGGGCAGCCCTTGGTCCAATCAATATCGCAGTCAATAACGGTCCTACAGCAATAGGAGTAACAAAATCCGAATAAAAATGACCAATCCGACCAATGGCCAATGTTAACAATATGACTAAACCAATCAATAACAATCGCCGATCATCGGCAAAAATATCCGGTAAAAATCTCTGAAAAAACAATAACAACATACCCATTATCAACAATACATACAAGGCTAGTCCCAAAATGCGCACCATGCTCACCTGAGCACGATGCAGACCCAACTCCGCCATCATCTGCATCTGTTCATCAGTAACCACATCGCCCCGTCGCACAACAATCTGTCCACTCTTGACAGTAATGCGCACAGGTTCAATTTTACGGATCGCTGCTTTTCGTCGCAAATCCGTCTCTCGCACATTAAGTACAAAATTGGGTCGCAGGTGCGGTTGGGTAATCTCCAACAGTACCAATACGCCCCTTTCGCCCAATCCCAATCTTTCTACATCAGCTGCCGCTTGTTTACGAACATTTTCCAGTTCTTCATCCCTGATCCCGCGATATAGATATTTTCGCAGGATTGCCTTGGAATGCTCCTCCAACTGATCAATTTCCGCCGGGGCAAGCGTCGGCAAAATAGACAATGCAGGTTCATGCAGCAGCCCGGACATGAGCCCAGTGAATTTGCTCACCTTTTCTTCCAGATTTTTGAGGTTTTTATCGGCTTGAATCGTCCGTACTGTGCGAAAAATCTGACTTACTTCATCTTCCGCTGTTACTGCCGCCCCAGTGTCAAGATCATAAACATTCGCCACGCCAGCCAATACTTCGGCTTCCAGTTTCTTCGTACGTGGTTCGTCAACAAAGGAAACAGTTCGCGGCGCCACAACATCTCGTTCACTGACCTGATCAACAACAAGGGACACTGTATTGGGCAAAAAGTCTATAGATAATAAAAC
>DATMYT010000289.1:0-3970 GCA_035560855.1 Negativicutes bacterium
ACGGAAGCCGGTTTTCATTGATGCAGTACAATTTTTACAAAAATAAATTACCTCGAAAAAAGGGAAGGGATTCGCTGGAAGGTATCGAAATATTGTAAGGCAAGGGAGTGCGATGGAGACGCTCTGGTGGCAATGAAAATGTTAATAATCAGTTTTGACACTAGCGCGAGAATTGCAACTGCTGATAGTTACTGTTTTAACTCAAAGCAAAGCATTAACGTGGGCAGTTTTGCATATCTTGTATGCAAAACTGCCCACTGTGATAATGGTGTTTTTTCGCGACCGGGTTAACAAATTTTGAAAAATCGAAGTTCGCGGTCCGACAACACCTGGCGGCCTACTTGTCGACATTAACGCGGCAAGGAATGTGACGCCATTTTGTCTTAGTCGTACACTGTCGGGAATTTTCGACAGGCCCGCGAAAAGATAAATAGTTTGCTACTGCTTATCCAAAGATGCAAGTTTCGAGCCAAGAAAAACACAGACGAGAAAGAACTCTTTTGGAAGAGGTGGCTTATGACTGCAGAGAATGGCGACATAGTAAAGGAAAACCAATTACTATGGCGATTAGTGGAATCCTCTTATGACGGTATGTTTTTGACGGATTCCGAAGGCATTATAGTGTATTGCAACGATTCTTATTTGCGCATTTCCGGCTTGAAACGGGAGCAAATTACCGGACGCAAAATTACTGACTTGGTGAAATCGGGAGAAATTCCAGATGCCTGTTCTCCGGACGTAATTGTGCAAAAAAAACCATTGACGAAAATCATCAACTATTATCATGGAGTTTCGGCGCTTGTTACCAGCACTCCGATTTTCGATGAAAGTGGCAAACTAGTGCGAGTGTTTTCAAATGTTAGAGACATTACCCAGCTAATTCAGCTTAAGGAACAATTGGGCGAATATTCCCGGCGCTTGCGACAAGCCGAAAGAGCGGCAAGAGACGATAACAAACTCTTGGCAGTTAGCAAAGAGATGGAAACCATCGTGAAGACTGCGACGCGTGTGGCGAGTTTCTCATCGCCGGTTCTGATTCAGGGCGAGTCGGGCGTTGGCAAAGATATGCTGGCGCGCTATATTCATGATTGTAGTGACGTTTCGGAAAATCGGCCGTTTGTTCAGATTAACTGCAGCGCAATTCCGGAAACCCTCTTGGAATCAGAACTGTTCGGCTACGAAGCCGGCGCATTTACCGGTGCTTCAAGCAAAGGAAAAATGGGGTTGCTGGAGCTGGCTAACAACGGGACTTTGTTTTTGGATGAAATTGGTGAAATGCCGCTGTCGTTGCAAGTGAAAATGTTGCAGGTTCTTCAAACCAACACGATGTTTCGCGTTGGCGGTACAAAAAAAGTGGAACTGAACACTCGCATTATTGCGGCGACAAACAGTGATCTGGAAAAATCGATGACAGCCGGACGGTTTCGTCAGGACTTGTTCTATCGGCTGAATGTGATCCCCATTCTTATACCTCCTTTGCGGGAACGCAAGGCGGATCTGGTGCCGCTGATGTTTCATTTTTTGGAAAAGAAAAACTTTAAGTTCAATCTCAATCTCAAGCTGTCATCCGGCGCAGTGGATTTATTATCCAGTTATTCCTGGCCTGGGAATGTGCGTGAATTGAATAATGTGATTGAAAATATGATGATCATGACAGACGGAGATGTGATTGACGAGAAGAGCATTCCACAGTATATTTCTCAGTCGGTAAAAAAACCGTTGTACATTGATACTCCCGATTATTTCGATTCTTTTGATCTGGGTGAAATCATCATGGTAGTGGAACGTGAAGTAATTCGCAAGGCAATTGTCGAATTTGGTTCACTGCGAAATGTTGCGCAGCATTTGGGTATTGATTTGTCTACGCTTGTTCGCAAGAAACGGAAGTATAAATTGTAAAGGGTGCCAAGATAAATAAAAAAAGCAACACCAAATAAAACCTGTTATGAGCACTGGTGCATATGCAAATGTGTAACAGTGCCATGACAGGTTTAAAAGTCTCCGCTGCCAGCAATACGTACAATTGTTTGATGATTTTTTATGATGCGACAAGATACAACGTAGTATGACTAGCGTTGTTCTCAAAAAAAGGAGAAGCTAGTAAACCGTTTTTGTTGGCACAGATAATGCATAGTTAATTAAACAAGAAAAAATAGTTGGGAACGAAAGGGGGACGATCAATGTTCGGCGTGACTACGACGAAAGCTAGTATAGACTTCGACGGAAACCGTCGAAACAATAAAGAAGGGAGCGGTTGACATCATGAGAAAATGCGAATTCGAGCTTGAAGTCATTCATGCGTGTTTATTGCAATGCAATCCCAAGCTGACAGAAGTGTCAACTCTAAGTAAAAAAAAGCGAGCCGATTGGAGTTGTGAGCGCCTGAGCGAGTCGGAGATCAGCCAAAGAAATGCTGAATATTTTGGATGGAGTGGCAGATCGAGTTGCGGTTTATCCCGTCGATACAGTTTTTTGGCTTAACTGGCGTTGGAAAAAGCAACAAAAGCATAAATTGAAAATGTGCGGATCCTCGGAAGGGTCCGCTTTTTGTCGATGTTTGTATGTAAGAGCGATATAATAAGAACAAGGTTTTTGCTATAGTAGGGGAGGTTCTAAAAATGATAGAGTCAGAATCCGTGATTTATATTCAAGCATTGCGATTTGACCCGGATCATCAGGGCGAAAGTCGGTTTCAATCTTATGAAGTTGCTACAATGGAGGCGTTGTCGGTGATGGCGTTATTGGTGAAAATTCACGAAATGGATGCTTCTTTCGCCTGCCGAACCTCCACCTGCTTCAAGGGCCAATGTGGTTCCTGCCTTATTCGCATGAACGGGCAGGATGTGTTGGGCTGCGTGACATTGGTCCGACCGGGGGAATCGGTGGTATTGGAACCACATTCGAAATTCCGTGTAATTCGGGATATGGTCGTTGATTTTTTGCAGCCAAAGGAGGATGGCAATGATATTGCGAAGATGTGAAACGGAAGTGCTAGTGGTCGGTGGCGGTGGTGCAGGGCTGCGAGCAGCATTGGCGGCGGCGGAAGCGGGTTCTGCGGTTATGGTTGTTAACAAGGGACCGCTCGCTCGCTCGGGAATAACCTTGACTGCGGCTGGGGGCATGCAAGCTCCATTTCATCCAGATGACAGCCCCATGCAATATTTTCAAGATACAATTCGATGCGGCTATGGGCTGGGAGATCAAAATCTGGCTTGGGCATTGGCGACTGGCGCTTGTGACGCAGTATTGGATTTAGAACGTTATGGAGCACGCTTTGTGCGTAATGAAGCAGCAAACTTTGCGCTTGGGCAGTTTCCGGGGCAATCCCAGCCGCGCAATCTTTTTGTCAAGGGCGGTGGAATTGGCATTGTTTCGGCTTTGGCCAAGGCCTGCAAGACACATGGGAATATTCGTATTTTAGATGATTTTTTTGTGACCGGTCTGATAAAAGGGAAATCCACAGGGAATCCTTGTGTAAGCGGCGTGATGGGTATTGATCTTTGTAGCGGAGAATTGACGTTGATTCGTGCTCGTTCGGTAGTGCTGGCAACCGGCGGGTGTCAGTGGCTGTGGGAGGTCAACGATTGTCCGACAGATGCTGTTGGAGACGGGTTGGCTTACGCCTATCGCGTTGGAGCTGAATTAATCGATATGGAGATGATCCTTTTTTATCCGTCGGTAATAGTGTGGCCGCCGTCATTGAAAGGCGCGTTTGTTCACTATGAATTTTTGGCGGAATCTATTCTGGATGGAAATGTTTATGATAAAGAAAATCTTCCAGTCTTGCCTAAACCGTTGCCTGTTCGCGATGAAGCAATGCGGTTGTTGGATGAAGCCATTCGTGAAGGCCGGGGTGAATCGCATGGCGGGTTAATGTGGTACGTTGGAGACTCGCCCAAAGGGCTTGCTGCCGTCCGAAAAAAACTGGATATTGCGCAATACAATTATATCAAAGCACATGGTGTAGATC
>DATMYT010000290.1:0-4819 GCA_035560855.1 Negativicutes bacterium
AGTTGAAGAAATATATGATGAATTAGTGTCGCTTCGTCACTCAATACATGAAAATCCCGAGTTAAGTAATGAAGAATATAAAACTGCGGAATTAGTGGAAAAAGTGCTTAAGGCCTGGAAAATAAATTATACGCGATTGCCGGAAAGTACGGCAATCATCGCTGAAATTGAAGGGGAAGTTGAAGGCGGCAACAGCATTGGGATCAGGGCTGACATGGATGCATTGCCGGTTGATGAGCAGTCGGGTGTGGAGTACGCTTCGAAAAATGAGGGTGTAATGCATGCGTGCGGACATGATATTCATACGGTAAATCTACTGGGCACAGGGATTGTATTATCCCAGCTAAAGAAGCATTTCGCGGGTACCGTAAAATTGGTATTTCAACCGGCCGAAGAAATCGGCGGTGGAGCGCAGGAAATACTTGATTTTGGTGTTTTGAAAAATCCGACGGTAACAGCTTTTTTGGCAGCGCATGTTTCCGAGGATGTGAAAGTGGGTCAAATTCAGGTTAAAGCTGAAGAAGTGATGTTGGCGTCCAGTCAATTTACCATTAGTTTAACCGGTCGTGGCGGTCATGCTTCAGCACCTCATCAAACGGATGATATTGTTTTGGCGGCGGCAAAAATAATTATTGAACTGCAATCTATTCCGAGCCGGAAAATTAACCATATTGAACCGGCGGTAATCACAGTGAGCAGTATTCATGGCGGTACGCGCGGCAATATCATACCCAAAGAGTTAGTTTTGGTCGGAACAATCAGAACTCAAAATAATATGTTGCATCAGGAAATTCATGGGCATATCAAGAATATCCTTAAAGCCCAGGAATTAATTACGGGTGTAAAGGGAACGGTCGTTTATCGACTGGGTTCAGGCGCTGTTTATAATGATCCGGCATTAACCCAAGAATTTATTGCTGTTGCAGCAAATATAGTCGGCCCGGATAATGTTTTGATTGCAAAATTCCCCAGTAACGGTTCGGAAAATTTTTACCGTTTTTCTAAGGAGGTTCCATCCGTGTTTTTCCGTATTGGTGTAAACAATGACTCTTTAGCAAGGATAGAACCGGCGCATAGCCCTAAATTCCAGGCAGCCGATGAAGCATTGAAGACTGGGGTTGTTGTAACGAGCGCTGCAGCCTTGGCGTTTTTGCAAAAGGAAAGGGCAGCGGTATGAAGGAAATTCTTGAATTCTCATTTATGTGGGAAACCTTTTTTAAAATGCTGGAATTTGTGCCGGTAACCTTATTTCTGGCAATAACAAGTATGCTGTTGGCAAGTCTGGTCGGTATGGTCGGCGCAGTGGCGCTTGTTAGAAATATACCGATCATAAAACAAATCGCTACTGTTTATTTGCTGCTTGGGCGGGCCATTCCGACGATGGTTATGCTGTATTTGGTGTATTTTGGGTTGCCGATTCTGCTGATGGCGTTTACCGAAAAAACCGGTATAGATACAGGATATCAGCATGTGCCCCCTATGGTATTTGCCATAATGGGGCTTACTGTGCACACGGGAGCCTATGTAACGGAGATTTTTAGAGCGGCGATCTTATCCATCGAAAAAGGACAAATGGAAGCCGCTTTATCAGTGGGTATGACTTGGTTTCAAGGATTATATCGAATAATTCTGAAACAAGCGGTCGTGTTTGCCATGCCATTATTAGCAAATCAATTTTTGGGATTAATTAAAAGCACATCAATTGTATTTACCATAACGGTAATCGAACTTTTGGGCGGGGCGAAAATTGCCTGCGCCGAAAATTATCGCTATTTAGAGACGTACTTGGTAGTGGCGATTATTTATTGGGCTATCAGTATTGTATTTGAGAGATTCTTTTTGCTTGCCGAAGATAAATTGGGCTTGTTCAAGAGAAGCTAGGGAAGCATACACTAACTCTTCTTCCTCATGCCGCAATTTAGTAGTATGCGCCCAATCGATCCATCCCTTCCTCCGGATAGTGGGGCTCAATGCGCCGCGCAAAAGTGATTCATACATATAAATGAGAGGTTGAACAAGTTATGATGACAGCATTAAGCGAGACTATAAGCACTGATGTACTTATTATCGGTGGCGGAACGGCAGGACCTATGGCGGCGGTGAAGGCGAAAATACAACGTCCGGATGTAGATGTACTGCTGGTTGACAAAGCTACCGTCCGCCGTGGTGGATCAATTTGCCGCGGGATGGATGCTTATAACAATGTCGTTGTGCCGGGCATAGCTACGGTTGAACAATATGTAGAATCTGTCCGAATGATGTCAGACGGCATATTTGACGCCAATTTGGTGCGAAAAACCGCCGAGTATAGTTTTTCGATTCTTAAAGAACTGGAAAATTGGGGAGTTGCAAAATTTCCCAAAGATAAAGACGGACAGTATATTGTTTCCCAATTTCATCCAACGGGGAAATTTCTTGCAGAAATGCGCGGGGACATAAAACCAAAAATGGAGCAACTGGTGCGTGAGCAAGGCGTGAAAATTTTGAACCGGACTATGGCGACGAGAATATTGACTACTGACGGAAGGGCCACAGGCGCCATACTGTTTAATATCCGCACAGGCAAGCTCACGGTATGCAAGGCCAAAGCCGTTATTGTCTGTGCCGGTGGACAGGGGAGATTTGCATTGCCTGACACCGGTTACTTATTCGGTACTTTTGATTGTCCCTACAATGCGGGTGAAGGGTTTTCGATGATCTATCATGCTGGTGGAGAACTTGCCAACATGGAATTTATGGGTATTTCTCCGATGATAAAAGATTATGAGGGACCAGGACACTCGACTTTCACCAGACACGGTGCTTATCTGGTCAACGTCATGGGTGAGCGGTTTATGCCAAAATATAGCGAGTTTGCAGAGCATGCACCGGGAGGTATAAGGGCAACAGCCATGCGGACTGAAATTGCAGAGGGACGTGGCCCAATTTATTATGATTTGCGCCATCTGTCACTAGATACAATTGAGATTATCAAGGAAGGTATTTTTGCTGCCGAACGACCGACAGAAAAGGAGTTTTTTTCGAAAAAGGGAGTCGATATTGGCAGGGATTTGATTGAGTTGACCATGTCTGGCCCCAATCTATGCGGAGGGCATGCGCCTTCAGGCGTTGTGATTAATGAGCATGGAGAAACAACCGTAGCCGGCCTTTATGCCGCAGGGGATGTAGCTTGTACCGGATGGGGATTTGTCGGAGGAGCTTGGGTTTTTGGGACGCTGGCCGGCCAACATGCCGCTGAAACAGTGGACGATATTGCTACGTTCCCAATCGATACAAATCAGGTTTCTGAGGAAAGAAAACGCCTGTTTGCACCATTGAATTCGGCGGGAAAAGTGGAGCCTGACGAATTGGAGTACAAAATACGACGAGTGATCAAACCTTATCTCAAATCACCAAAGGCAGGTCCGCGGCTGAACATTGCTCTTGACTATGTCCGACAGTTTCGGGATGATCTGGGAAAAGTGCGGGCACGTGACTATCACCAGATCATGAAGGTCACGGAAATATCAGCTATCATCGATTCGCTGGAAATGGCAGCACGGGCATCTTTAGCAAGGACGGAGAGCCGTTGGGGGGATGCTCATTTTCGGGTTGATTATCCGGAAAAGGATTTGGATTGGGGACAACACTTTGTTGTAATAGAAAAAGACCAATCATCCGGTGCGATGACTACCAGTAAAAAACCAGTCCCTATAAGTAAGCTGAAGTAGGAAAGACGGTGAAAAAATGCCCATAAAAGTTGATGCAACGAAGTGTATAGGGTGTGGGAAGTGCGTGGAAGAATGTCCCGGCGATGTACTTGGGATGGACCCTGCGACCAAGCGACCAGTGAATAAATATAAAAATGACTGTTGGTACTGTGGTGTTTGCGTCGTCGAATGCCCGGTTGGCGCTGCGGAAATGGAGTTCCCCACTTTGGTCATATGAGGTTATTGCGCAGAAATGACCGGGTTGATTTCACCGAAGTAGTTTGGCAATAGCGTGAAAAGTCATGAAATGGGAGGATATCTTGAAAATAGCAGCGAGGTTTAAAGCATTGGATAATGTTCTAATATATGTTGCTCTGCCTGTTTTACTGTTGCTTGCATGGGAAGTTGCCGGCAAGGCGAAAATTTTCCCACCGGTCATGCTCCCATCAATTGAACAAGTTTTGGCCACTTTTGCCGAGCAAATTGAAAACGGACAGTTGCTTGAGGATTTGGCTATTAGTCTCAAGCGGGTCATTGAAGGGTATGTTATAGCCGTTGTTCTAGGAATATCATTTGGCGTACTTATGGGAATTTCTATTCGAACGAATAAATTTTTTACCATTGTCTTTGATGGAATCAGGCAGATTCCACCGATGGCGTGGATACCGCTGATTATTTTGTGGTTTGGAATTGGTGAACTTTCGAAGGTAGTGATTATTATCAAGAGCGCTTTCTTTCCGATTTTGCTCAATACGATCAACGGTATCCGAAATACCCCCAAAGAGTATATTGAAGTTGCCATGCTGCATAATGTGTCCAAACTCAATTTGTTTCGCAAGGTATATTTTCCCGCAGCGATTCCCTCAATCTTTGTCGGTTTGCGCCTTGGACTTGGCGTTGCCTGGACAGTAGTAGTGGCTGCTGAGTTAATTGCCGCGAATTCCGGCATCGGGTATAGGATTAGTGATGCCAGAAGCCTTATGCGGGCAGATTTAGTCATCGTCGGCATGATCGCTATTGGAACTGTTGGTGTACTTATGGACTCCGGCCTGCAAAAGCTGTCCAGCAGGATATCCAGATGGAAAGTTGCGTAGCGACAGGGTAAGAGGAGATGGGTGGATGCTAGGGAC
>DATMYT010000291.1:0-2341 GCA_035560855.1 Negativicutes bacterium
GCGGGCTTTCTATTGCATTAGCGTCCCCCGTACCACCGTAGCGTCTTTTTCACCACGCCCGCCTGCTCCCGCTCCGCCCGGCGGATGATTTCGGCGCAGGCGTTCGCGTCGCTGGCGGCATCGTGATGATCCAGCGGAATCGCGAGGTGGGAGGCGACAGTCTGCAACTGGTGATTGACGAGGAACGGCCAGGTTCGCCGGGCCACAGTGACCGAGTCGATGGAGCCGCCTTGCCAGAACCCGATATTGTATCGTTTGATCAACGCAAAGAAGACTCCCAGATCAAACCGCACATTGTGCGCGGCGATCACGGTATTCGCCAGATATGGACTGATTTGCGGCCATAGCTGTCCGAAGTCCGCCTCCCTTGCTACATCGCGCCAAGTAATCCCGTGGATGTAGGTAAACACAAACTGGTCGGTCGGAGGCCTGATCATCCAGGCCCGCCGTTCGACGATCTCTCCTGCGTGCACCACGACCAGCCCGAGCTGGCAGGCGCTATCCATTGAGTGATTGGCGGTCTCAAAATCAATAGCGGTGAAATCGGGAAAAAGAGACGCCTCTCGTTCCGAGCCAAGAGGGTTCGGACGAAAGGCGTTCGTATTAGTCTTATCATACATAATGGCTCACCTATCTTTTTCGGCAAAAATTTTTACTTGTTTTAGTTTCGCCGGATAGGTGCGCGTTTCCTTCATAGCCTATTGTTTCAGTCTATTTTTACAAAGCAACCTTGAGTCCCAGATCGTCGATCATTTTATGGTCCAATTCTGTTCCTCGCCCTGCAGTAGTAAGGTAGCCGCCCACCAGCATTCCGTTGGCTCCGCCAAACAGCGCCATGGACTGGAGGTCGCGGAGGTTTTTCTCGCGACCTCCCGCAGTACGGATGACGGCGCGGGGCAGGATAAACCGAAACAGAGCTATCGTTTTGAGAATTTCAAGCGGCGGCAACGGCGGCGCAGATTCCATGCGGGTTCCCGGAACGGGATTCAGCACATTGATCGGCACGCAGCCGATGTTCATCGCCCGTAGTTCAAAAGCCATATCTATTCTCTGAGTGAGTGCCTCACCCATTCCTATGATACCGCCGCAACACACCGCGAGGCCCGCTTCCTGCGCCACGCTGATGGTGCGGGTGCGGTCCTCGTAGGTATGGGTACGGCAGATGGAGGCGTAGTAGTCGCGGCTGGTTTCCACATTGTGGTGATAACGTTCAATGCCAACTTCCTTGAGACGCCGAGCTTGCTCCGCCGTTAGCGATCCTAGGGAAGCGCAGAGCTTCAGCTGTGTTTTTTCTTTGATCTGGCGATAGGCCTCGATGATCCGGTCGAAGTTTTCGGCTTCATCCGCAGCATCCATACCCCGTCCGCTGAGAACGATGGAAAAATGACTGACTCCTGCAGCTTCCACCGCTTGTGCATGGCGCAGGATCTCGGCGACATCCAGAAGCGGATATACGGCCACGCCGGTTTGATGGTGCACTGATTGGGCGCAGTAAGCGCAGTCTTCACTGCAATGGCCGGAGCGTCCATTGAGGATGGAGCATAGGTGAACCTCATCTCCCTGATACTGTTGGCGAATGGCATTGGCCGCCGCCAACAGGTATGGTAATTCATTGTCGGCTACGTTGGAAAGCTCCCGCGCCTCGGCGATCAGGATGTCTCCCCCGTCCAATACTTTTTGCGCAAGTTCGTCAATTCGTTTACGCATGCTCATGTTGTACCTCCCTCTCAGTCAAGCCCGCCCGTTGAATAGCCGCCCACAAGATAGGTGTCATCCAGGCAGCCAGCACGATTTTTGCCAGATCAAACAATACAAACGGATATACTGCGATAGCCAATGCCTGCTGCACCGTCATGGGTTTTTGCAGGAAAAAGGCGAAACTGGCCATGAATCCGATCAGCCCGATAGCGTATGCCACGGTCATGCCGATCACCATTGCCACCCCGATGCGCACTCGGGAACTGGTCTGTTTTTTTGTCAGAACTCCCACGATCCAGGCGCAAATTGCAAAGCCGGGCAAGTAACCGCCGGTAGGTCCAAGAATCACCATCGGCCCCGCTTTCCCTCCGGCAAAGACCGGCAAGCCGAATGTTCCAAGCAATATCCAGATCACAACGCTGAGCGCTCCCATTTTCGGGCCGAGGACTGCACCGGTCAATACGATGAAAAAAACTTGCAGCGTCACCGGCACCGGGCCAATCGGCAAGATAATAATAGAGCTTACGCAGATCAGCGCCGCAAAGAGCGAGACCAACATTTTTCGACGCAAAGACATAGAAAAAATCCTCCTTGTAAACCACTGAATGATTTTTTAATTACAAGAAGGATTATATCGCTATAC
>DATMYT010000292.1:0-4259 GCA_035560855.1 Negativicutes bacterium
CGATAAAAGAAAACAGTTACGCTAGAACACAGTAAAGATGGGAGCTGCAGTAGACGAGTGAGGAGAGCAAGTTTCTAACGAAGCCGATATAGGCGGCTCGGGCGGCCGCGGACGGTCGAAAATTCTTCACCGATGCATTCAATCAGTTCAACTTTGGTTAATCCTGTGAATAATCGCCGCACATTGCGTTCCGTCATGGCAAGTTCATCTGCAACTTGAGAAGACGTAAACGTGTTCCAGCCCATGCGGCGGATTGTGGCCTCGATTCTCTTAAAGTTTTTTATGCCCACGTCTGCCTCATGAAGCTTTTCCAGTAATTCCTGATCATCCGAATAATAGGCATAGGTTAATTCTTCCGGTTGTCCTACGGACTCGACCAATACGCCGTCTTCTTGAATGATCACCAACTTTTCTTTCTTGCGTTTTTTTGCGTGCAACAAGGCTCTTCGAGCATTCATTTCGGCTGAAGATACAGTCTCACCGAAGCCGATTCCTACAGCTACGGGGACATGCAATTCCAGTGACAGTTGTCGGACAACGTCCTTTAATAAACCCATTTCTCTGTCGATGGCGCCACGTGAGCTGGAGATTTCGTATCGTCCCCGTCCACGTTCCAAGAGACAGCCGTTCAGTTTTTCCGAAAGATTGATCAGTTCTTTCGAAATGTTCAGTTCCAAGCGTTTGATGTTATAGGATGACGCAAGTTTTTCAGTTACTTCGTCAAAATTTTCAATTTCAATGACTTCAAGACCAACCTGAGTGCTTCGAAAAAAGGAAGCGGTGGTTTTTTCGGTTATCACCTTTACAGCATCTCGTATCGAAGAGCCTGTAACCGTGTTGTGATAAACAGGAACATTTCCCTCTTGCTTTAGTGCGACATAAGCCGCACCGAGGCTGGTGATCGCTGCATCCGTTTTTCCATCGTTCCATAAGTCTCGGTGGAACTGGATGATTGCGTGGGTGTCAAATTGCGTGCTGTAACGGTTCACGTAAATTTCGCAGTTTGGTATGCCGAGTTCCTGGATAGCCTGTGCGAGGTTTTCCATTTCCGGGATATCGATGGAGATTCTTTCCAGAATTCGTTTCTGAGAATAAGCCACCTGTAGAAAACATTTATACAGGCCCGTTCCATCAAACCCGCAATAAGCAAAGTTCTCGTCCGTTCCAAAGGCATCTTTGGCCAACATGTATGGAAGAGAGCCGGAAAATAACCATCCCTTAACCTTGTGAAAATTTATCTTTATGATATCGACAGTTTCATGGGCATCGGTATAAGGGAAGGGAACAAGCTCGATGTTGATATCAATGGTTTTCGCTACTTCGAGAATCCGGCCGACTGATTGTTCCGGCCCGACAACGCCTATCTTTCGCATTCTTGAAATTATCGCTCCTTACCGTTTGTCGTTGTGTCAATAGAATTTGCAGCGGGTATATGGAGATGGCGGGACAATATCTGTGCCGCGGGGCTCTCTTTCGACGTAATGGTAGCCGACATTTCAAGGTTCAAGCGAGTAAGAAGTTGATAAACCTGAGGGTTTTCTACCGGTGTGGTCGCTATGGCCGCATCTCCGTAAGCATTGACTTCGGATGTGGCGATATCGACCGTTACAATTCTGCCTGGACCTCCCACACAGCCACCAATGCAGGCCATGCCTTCGACGAAATTAGCTTCAAGAGCGCCGTTAGCGGCCTGTTCCAGTACTTTTTGGCAGTTTGGGATGCCGTGAACTTTCAATGCCTGTAGATCGCCTACCCGACCGGGAAGTATCCGGGCCAGAGTATCGGTCACAGCTTCACTGACACCGCCGGTTCGGGCATAGATGCGCCCAGCCCGGGATGCGATGGAATTCTCTTCATCTGGTAAAGTGGCGGGATCGATACCGGTGGCCTGAAAAATCGCAGTAAGTTCCTGAAATGTCAGCACAAAATCAATGGCGTCGGCCACATCTGGCAATGTAGCCTCCGTTTTCTTGGCGATACAGGGGCCGATGAACACCACTTTAGCTTGGGGTTCAAAAGTTTTAATAATACGTCCGGAAGCAATCATCGGTGAAACAGACGGTGAGATATGTGACACCAGGTCGGGATAGCGTCCTTCAATCAACTTGATCCAAACGGGGCAGCAACAGCTGGTGATGAGAAAGTCGCCGACACTCTTCACATGCTCGTTAAATTCGAAAGCTTCCTTCATCGTGATGAGGTCTGCGTACAGGGCGGTTTCCACCATTTCAGCAAACCCTAGACGCAACAATGCCGAGCGCAGTTTCCCAGGAGTAATGTCCGGTCCAAACTGCCCGGTGAAGGCAGGAGCGACGGAGGCATACACGGGTGCGCTCTGGTTCCTCAAAAGCGAGATAAGCGGCACGAACTGGGACTTTTCGGTCAGTCCGCCAAAGGAGCAATGAGCAAGGCAATTTCCTTCTCCGAGGCACTGCTTGTGATCAATACTGATAACGCCGCCGGGTTCCTTCGATAGTGCGTGCAAAGGGCAGTCGGGACCACAGCAAGTGCCTACTTCGGGACATTGTTTACAGGCCGTCGGGTCATTGACGATAAAAGGACCGTTCATAAGCCCCATCAGGGCATCGGCGTCGTTTTCACCTTCAACGGTATCCAGTTCATGTGGTGACAGCCCCATAGCAACTCGAATCTGATTTGCCACACGGTGCCTAGTTACTTGGTCGCCAAATTCATCGCAGACCAATTGGCAAATCTTTTCCCGATGTGCTACTAAAGTTCCGTCCCATGCGGCCCGAGCGACTTCATAAAGAATACGGGGTTTGAGTTCAAGAGAAGAGGTAGGCTGATCCATAGGAGCGCCTCCAGTTTTTTTTGCCTCATTGAGAATGGATGCGATGGCAAGCAGTCTGATGCCCGGTTCCATCATCTATCAACGCGGGAATTTGGTCAGCGCAGATAGGCAGGGCAATGGAGCAACGGGTTCGGAATCGACAACCCGAAGGCGGATTGATCGGGCTAGGAACTTCTCCCGGCATGAAAATCCGCACGCGTGTGGCTTCCAACTGAGGATCAGGCAGGGGAATAGCGGAGAGAAGAGCCTGCGTGTATGGGTGGAGCGGTTCTCTGAACAAAGTATTGCTGGTGGCGACTTCTACTAGCGAGCCAAGATACATTACAGCGATTCGGTGGCTGATATGCCGCACCATGGAAAGATCATGAGCAATAAAAAGGTAAGTGAGCCCCAACTTTTCCTGCAGATCCTGCATCAGGTTGACGACTTGCGCCTGAATTGATACGTCCAGAGCAGAGATCGGTTCATCACAAACGATAAAATCAGGTTGGGCGGCCAAGGAACGGGCGATACCAATTCGCTGACGTTGCCCACCGGAAAATTCATGAGGGTAACGGTCGGCATGCTCCGGGTCTAGGCCTACCTGCATCAGCAGTTCCTGAATGCGTTCACGTCTCTCATTGCCAGTCGCTAAGTGATGAATGTCCAGAGGTTCGCCTACAATATCTCCGACAGTCATTCGTGGATCAAGTGAAGCATACGGGTCTTGAAAGATCATCTGCAAGCGACGGCGAAATGCTGTAGAATCGGGTGAGCGCAGTGCATCATGAATATTAATCCCATCCAGCAAGGCTTTGCCAGCTGTTGGTTCGTATAGAGCAACGAGAGTTCGGCCGACGGTGGATTTCCCGCACCCGGTTTCACCGACCAAGCCGAGAGTTTCGCCCGGTAAGATGCTAAAGGTTACATTTTCTACTGCCTGAACCACGGAAATGGGTCGACCATTCCAAGATCGACTGAGAATAAAATGTTTGGTCAAGTTTTGGACTTCAACAAGAGGCTGGGTCATGCTAAGCCTCCTGTAAAAAATAATTCGTTCGGATTGTGCGGTGAATCAGGGTGGTTCAACCAACATCGAGACTGGTGCTCCTGAGTCAGGGCAAAAAGCGGCGGTGCAGTCAAGCAGGTCTGCATAGCAAATCTGCAACGTGGTAGGAACGCGCAACCGGAGGGAGGAGCAATCAAGTCGGGGGGGTGCCCGTCAATTGTGAGAAGTTTTTTTTCAGTCGAATCCGGTCGGGGGACCGACTGCAATAATCCCAGCGTGTAGGGATGGCAAGGGCCTGCAAATAGCTCCTTGACTGGCGCTGACTCGACAATTTGCCCTGCATACATGACTAGCACTTTGCGGCAAAGACCGGCGACAACCCCGAGGTCATGGGTGATTAGGACAATGGAAGTATTTAACTCTTGATTTAATTTTTTCAGTAGATCAAGAATTTGTGCC
>DATMYT010000293.1:0-4526 GCA_035560855.1 Negativicutes bacterium
AATACGACAAACTCATTGCCCGGATCCAGGGAAAAGGAGGTACGGCGAAGTGAAACAAATCGTACTAACCGGAACAGGAGGCCAGGGCCTGATCCTGGCCGGGATCATCCTCGCCGAAGCCGCGGTCTTAGACGGCAAACAAGCCATCCAGACCCAGTCCTACGGACCGGAAGCCAGAGGCGGCTCCAGCCGGGCGGAAGTCATCATCGCAGATGAACCCATCGACTACCCGAAAGTACTGAAAGCGGACACCTTGCTGGCGATGAGCCAGGAAGCGTTCGACAAATACGGCAAAGGCGTCGGAGCCGAAGCCAGCCTGGTGGTCGACTCGACCTTCGTGAGGGAACTGAGCGAGACCAAGGCGAAGATTGTCTCGCTGCCGATAACCAAGGCCGCCAAGGACGAACTGGGGCGGGACATGTTCGCCAACATCATCGCCTTGGGGGCGATAGTGGGGCTGACAAAAACCGTGAGCCGGGAGTCTCTGGTAGCGGCGGTACTGGCCCGGGTTCCCAAGGGAACCGAGGATAAGAATCGCAAGGCGATTGATATTGGATTTGATTTAATAAAGAAAGCGCAGTAAAACAGAACAAACATAAATAGGAGGGAAAGCATGAGCGCGCCAGGAAAAAGCCGAATTGATCAAATCCGTCACCAAATAGGTCTTCCACTTGCTATCGTCCTAACGCTCGCCGTTTGGTTTATGCCTCACCAGGCAGGACTTTCCGTTGTAGGACAGAAATCGTTGGCACTCTTTGTTGGTGTTTTTGTTTTGTATCTTACCGAGGCGCTGGCATTGCCGGTTACCAGTCTACTCATAGTTCCGGCAGCGGTGCTGATGGGTATTGTAAATATCAAAGGGGCCTTGGAGGGCTTTGCTTCCTCCTCGGTCTATCTGATGGTGGGTGCTTTTATCTTGGCTACGGCGATGGTCAAGACGAAACTCGCGGAACGGATTACGTATAAAATTCTTTCTGTCCTTGGCGGATCATTTCGCAATATAACCTTCGGGGTTGTAATTGCCAATGTTTTCCTGGCGTTTCTTGTGCCCTCATCTACAGCGCGCACTGCAATCTTATTGCCGGTGTGCATCAGTATTATTGAACTGTTTAAAACGGAAGGGCGTTCCAAGGTCGCCATCAATTTGCTATTGACGCTGGCTTTTACGAACGCTACCATTAGCGCCGGTATCTTGACGGCGACTGTGCCTAATCCGGTGACTATCGATTTTATCGTCAAGGCAGGCGGGCCTTTGGTAAGCTACATGGATTGGTTGATATACGGGTTTCCACCAGCCCTTTTGATGACGCTCATCACCTGGGCGTACATTCAATGGGTTTTTAAACCGGAGCATAAGGAAATTCCCGGCGGAATTGAATTTATCCGGACAAAACTAAATTCGATGGGGACAATGCGGTCCGAAGAGTGGCGCGCCTTGTCGGTATTTATTTTTGTAGTATTGCTGTGGACTACTGGAAAATGGACGAAAATTGACCCAACGACTGCTTGTCTGGCGGCGGCCGGATTGTTTTTCCTACCTAAGTTCGGCGTACTTGACTGGAATGACGCGAATAAAGGGATTTCATGGCAAATTATCTATGTTGCTGGCGGCGGGATTTCACTTGGCGACATTCTGATGAAAACGGGAGCTGCCAAGTGGTTAGCCGTTACTATTTTCAAAGCTTTGGGCTTGGCAGGTTCCTCTGTACTCGTAATTCTGGTCGTATTGATGTTTATTATTCAGTATATGCATTTGCTGTTTGTCGGCACGACTGCCATGGCAACCGCATTTATTCCGATCGTGCTCGCTATGGCGCAGACCGCCAATATTCCTCCGATGGTTCTGGCGTTGCCTGCAGGCATGATTATCGGCGGGTATCCCTTACTGATGTTTTACAATACGTTGCCCAATATTCTCATATATGGCACAGGAAAACTGCGGGTGGAGGATTTCCCCCGGGTGGGAGTCGTTGTTTGCGCGATTGGGTGTGTCGTATACGCGTTGTGCGCAACAACATACTGGCAATGGATGGGAATGTTCTAAGTTTAAGTTGACGAATCGAAAAAGGTCGCGCCAAAACGCAAGTTTTGGCGCGACCTTTTGGTTTGTGCGGAATACTATCTACTTACTTATGCGACACCCATGACATTTAGAACAATCCGAGTCAAGAACATGACGATGACAGCATCAATGACCGGTACGGCCAGTAGCAGTGGATGCCATTTCTTATTGGTGTTCGAGACGATGACGATGCGCACGAAATGTCCGATCAGCGTTCCCATGGTGACGCAAGCAGGAAATAGAATGGTTGCCTGCTGCGCCGTAATAAGACCTTTGGAATACAGAGTTGCAGCTGTGGCGCAGCCTGCCGCTTTGGCAAAGAAAGCAGCAACTAGGGCAACCACGGCTTCACCCGGTAACCCAAAGACTCCCATGACAGGACCTAGCGCTGTGCCGACAATGGTCATCAAGCCTGTAATCTCAAGGAATTGAATTAACACAAAAGCCAGAACCATTGCCGGGGCGATCATTTCAGCGCCGATATAAAATCCTTTTTTAGCGCCGGCGACAAATTCTTCAACGATACTTGGCTTGGTTTTTTGTAGATCAACGCTTGCAGTAGTTTGCTCAGCCATTGATGCCACCTCCCGCCGCCTTGGCTTTGCTTGCATGCCATTTTAGATAAAAACGCACCAGATTGGCGCCAAGCACTTTAACAATGAAAATCAGGGCAATGATCACGCCGACCGGTAAAACGCTGATAGGCAACAAGGCGGCGCCAGTGCCGAAGGTGTTGGTGACAACGGCAGATCCTGCATATTGATAGGCAACGAAAATGGTTCGTTCGTCATCTGTCACCATGTTGTCTTCGACCAGCCCTTTAGTCATGACCGCTCCAACGTCAGAACTTGTAAAGCTGCTGACAAAAGCCAGTCCGGTAGCGCCCGGAATGCCCATGAAGGGCTTGAGAATAGGCCGGAATAATTTTTCCGCCGCCCGCAGTGCGCCCATAGATTCAGCCACATTGATACAGCCGAGCGCGAACATCAAGGTAGGGAAAAGTGTCAGGGCGAACATAAAGCCTTCCCTGGCGCCGACGCCCCCCTTACCGGTAAAAATAATGCCCTTGGCCACTTGGCCGAAATCACCTGTGAGAACTTGAAAATCAAGTGCTCGCAGCGGACCCTCCGCTTTGGTGAAAATGCCTGAAAAAGCCACGATCAGGATAATTAGCGACAGCCAACCTTTCCAGGATACTTTGTATTCTTCTTTTTGCTCAGACACTTATTTCCCTCCGATCTCATTTTTTATCTAGGTTCAACGTACAGGCTGCCAGCAATTTTGCTCGTTCAAACAGAGTGTCCACGATGGCGAATTCTTCAGGACTATGGTTTCTCCCGCCTTTGACGCCCATGGCGCAAACAGTCGGTACTCCGGCGATGACGCTATACGCCGAGTCGGAGCCGCCACCTACAAGTTTCGCATATGGAGCGCCCCAACCATTTTCCTCATACGTTTTTTTGACGATGTCGAAGAGTTCCTTGACGCCTTCGGTTGTTTTCATCGGCGCGATACCGGGGACTTCGACAAGGGTAGTGGTAGTTCCCTGAACATGGGTATGGGCAGCCACTTCTTCCAATTGTCTGCGAATATCCGGTAACAACTCAGGCTCAAGATATCTGACATCCACGACAATTTTTGCCTGGCCGGGTACGGCATTGGGAACAGTGCCACCCTGAATCACACCGACATTGAACGTCGTGCCTTTTTCCCAGTTCGTCAGATTTTGGATTTCAATTACTTTGTGGGAAATTTCCAGAATGGCGCTCCGACCATTTTCCGGTTCATTGCCTGCGTGTACAGCGACGCCTTTGACTTCCAGTTCAAATACCACTGAACCTTTTCGGCCTACGACAATCGCGTTATCTGTGAATCCGGTTTCGCAGTTGAAAGCCGCTACCGCGCCTTTTGCTTCCGTCATGAAAACCTCGGACGCATTGGAATTGACATGGGCAATTTCCTCATCGCCAGCTAAAATCATTTTTAGCGGACGAGCATCGTACCCTGCTGCCTGCAACGCTTTTATGGCGAAGAGCGCGGCCACAATCCCGCCCTTCATATCGAGGACGCCGGGTCCATAGGCTGTCCCTTCTTTTATGGTAAAGGGACGTTTGGCAACGGTTCCTAGTGAAAAAACCGTGTCCATGTGGCCAAGAAACAAGACTTTTGGTTGTAGCCGGTCGGAGCCTGCTTCGCCAATCATCATGTTGCCGGCCTTTTCCATTTCGATGATCCGGGTACTAGCGCCTACATCGTTCAGCACTTGCTGAATTTTGGCGGCGACGGCATCAATTCCCGGTTTGTTTTGGGACCCGCTTTCCATGGAAACGAGTTCCTGCCACAGGGTCAGCATATCTTCCCTATGAGCATCAATAAATTGGAAGGCTTTTGTTTTTTGATTTTCCATGTCTTCACCTCTGCTTTTTTTAGTGGAATTGGATTGCTTAGCTCGAATTATACGGTT
>DATMYT010000294.1:0-2487 GCA_035560855.1 Negativicutes bacterium
TCTTGAACTAAGGCGGAATTCAACGGGCCTTAATGATGTTTTGGAGATTCCGGCCTTTAGATCGCTTTTGCCGGACGACTTGAGTTCCCTGCATATTCTGGATTTAGGATGCGGGTTTGGGCAGTCTTGCGCTTGGTATGCGGCCCAGGGGGCTGCACAGGTTGTCGGCGTGGATATTTCTGAGAAGATGATTAACAGGGCGCGACAACTCTTCCAGCAGGATAGAATAGAATATAAACAGCTGCCGATTGAGGACATCAATTTTTCCAATGGACAATTTGACTTAGTGCTTAGTTCGTTAGTTTTCCATTATGTTGCCGACTTTAAAAATATGATCGAAAAAATCCATTACAGCCTGAAACCCAACGGATTCCTAGTGTTTTCACAAGAACATCCGATAGCCACCGCTAAAAAAACGCCGGATGGTTGGGCTATAGACGAAAATGGTGAGAAAGCGCACTGGATAGTAGATAATTATGGTGACGAAGGCGTGAGACTGCAAAACTGGTTTGTTAAGGGTGTAATTAAATATCATCGGACCCTGTCCTGCATTATGAATACTCTCATCGAAACAGGTTTTAAGATTATAAGAGTGGTTGAGCCAACAGCGGTTAAAGAAGCGGAAATTATCAATGAGCATTTGAAAGATGAGAGAAGGCGGCCGCCATTTCTTATTGTTAAAGCTCAAAAAGCGTAAGTTAAACTTGGAGGAACCCACATGATGGATGCTGGCGCATTGCAACTGAGTTCCGGCGATCGTTTGATACTCTCCACTGGCGGCGTCCGACGCGTTTTACTCGTTTCGGCGGTGAACAATCAGGTTGTGAAGTACTTCGACGAGACGGGACAGTATGGGCAGATGCCGCGGGTGCACTTGGTGGAACTGGCAAAAAATCACCAGCTCAAAATCGAGACTGGTGATCAGGGGCAAGCGCTGATTGGCGAGTGACTATTGGTTTAGCTGGCGGACCGGCCGCGCCTCGATATATCCCCGGTAGCCCATCGGCGCGAGTTGGAAGCGCGGACCGTCTTCATCCGCCCACTTGAACCCGTAAATTTCCGGATTGTAGTCTTTCATTGCGTCCCACATTTCGTGGATGGCGGTTTCGAACTTTTCGTCGGCATAGGGCTGGCCCTGAAAAATCATCATTTTGCAGGGGGATAGATCGATGAGGTCAAACCCTTCCGGCGTTTCGCCGGCGTAGTCTGTGGGTACTTCCACTCCCTGCGCATAGGTGGAGGTATCCGGGCGGCGCAAGTTTGGCGGCAGCCATACGCCGATCGGTTCATATAGGGCTCCCTTGATACTGCAAAGGACGCCCCAGATGTCACAGCCCACCTCTTCGCAGTATTCGAAGTAGTGGGTGGCTTTCACACCTCGTTTGAGCAGCAGTTTTCGAGCCGGACGGTCTACGACCTGCGTAAAGATCGTTCGGATTTTGGCGGATTCAGTCATGTTCATCGCTCCTTTTGCTAAGATAAGGTAATAGTCACGGATGCGGCTGGGCATAAAAAGCGGGAGCGGCGGACTTTTCCTGCGGTATTCCTGCGGGGTTAGGCCAAACTGCTTGGAAAACGCGCGGGTGAAGCCTTCATGAGAGTCAAAGACATGGTCGAAAGCCACATCGATGATTTTCACTTCTTCATCCCATAGTTTCAGGGCGGCCCGCGACAAGCGCAGCGCGCGTATGTACTCGAACGGCGTTTTTCCGGTCAGTTCCCCGAAGATCCTTGCGGCGTGCCATGGCGAATAGCCTGCCGCATTCGCAAGCTGGTGCAGGGTGATCGGCTCGCCAAGATTCGCTTCGATGAAGTCTTGCATCCCTTGGACCGCGTTGATTTTTTCCCAGTTCTCCATGTACTCACCTTCTGCCAAAAGGATACTACTTTCATTATAAGGCGGTCTTGACTTGAATTGCCAACATTTTGGCGGCTTGAGCGATGAGAAAAATTTGCAGGGAAAGGAATGAGTAAGAGCATGAGCAAGGATTACATCAAAACGGCGCTGTCAGTAGTGGAACGGAGCGGCAAAACGATTATCGGGTCGGTGGATGAGGAGGGGTATCCCAATCTGAAAGCGATGCTGAAGCCGCGGGAGCATGACGGGGTCAAGGTTTTTTATTTTACGACGAATACGTCATCGATGCGAGTGCGGCAATATTTGCAAAATCCGAAGGCGTCGATTTATTTCTATGACGCGCGGTTCTTTCGCGGCGTGATGTTCAAGGGGACGATGGAGGTTTTGCAGGATCAGGTGAGCAAGGAGCGGATTTGGCAGGAGGGCGACACGATGTACTATCCTCTTGGTGTGACCGATCCAGACTACTGTGTACTGCGTTTTACGAGCAAAAGCGGCAGACTGTATGAGAATTTTGGGTTAGTGGACTTTGCCGTGTGAAATAAACAGGGTAAATGGAAATACATGCATTTTATCAAAAATTGATGGCTTGATAAGGTTTTTTTTGTAGTTGACAGGTTTTTTTTTGC
>DATMYT010000295.1:0-9009 GCA_035560855.1 Negativicutes bacterium
ATTTCCGTGCGTATGAAAAAAACATTGGCACTTGTTCTCATGGTCTTATTGTCGATTTCGTTGCTGGCAGGATGCGGCGGCGATAAAGGGGCAAGCAAAGAGGGTTCCAGTACACCCAAGGCAGGCGGCAAGTTAGTGGTGGCGCTGGCCCAAGTACCCAATACCCTCGATCCGGTCAAATACACGGGTACATACGAATCGAATGTTATGTTTGCGATTTTTAACACCTTGGTGGTGTATGATCAGACTCTGAGCGAGATACAACCTTCTCTGGCGACTAAATGGTCGGTGTCTAGCGATATGACCGAGTACACTCTTGAACTTCGCGACGACGTGTATTTCCAAAAGGGAAAATTCCAGGATGGGCGGAAGATGACGGCGGAAGACGTAAAATATAGTCTTGAACGATCGGCTAAGGAATCTGCGATGAAGCGGCTCCGCATGCTCAAGTCGGTTACTGTTCTGGATGGCAATAAAATCAAAATTACGATCGATAAACCCAACGCGGCATTTTTGGCCGTTTTGACTGACCGTGGCAACTCTATTGTCTGCCGTGAAGAAGTGGAAGGATGGAAGGAGCAGTTCGGCCAGCATCCGGTGGGAACCGGCCCCTTCACGTTTGTCAGTTGGGCCAAAGATGACAATATTACCCTGGCGCGCAATGAAAGGTATTTTGGCGGCAAGCCAAATCTGGATGCGCTGGTGTGGCGGTTTATTCCCAATCCGAACATGATGGTGAATGCGGTGAGAACGGGCGAGATTGATATCGCTACCCGCATTACCGGTCCTGACCGCGAGACGATAAAAAAGGATTCCAATTTGATCATGCTGAGTGTTCCCGGGATGAATGTGACGTTTGTGGGCATGAATATGCAAAATGGGCCGACAGCCAACATTAAGGTACGGGAAGCTATTGCGGCGGCAACCAACGCTGATGAGATCGTGAACGCTGTGTTCAAATGGGGCGGCGCGGTCCGGTCCTATGGGCCTGTTCCTGCGGCTTCCTGGGGTTATAATCCGGCTGTCAAGGATCTGGTGCCAAAGTTCGAGTTGAACAAAGCCAAGCAATTAATGAAGGAAGCCGGTTATGAGAACGGTTTTAAAGCCACGATTGTAACACCGCAGGATGACAACCGCATTAAGCTTGCGACGATCATGCAAACGCAATTGAAGGCAATTAACATCGATGTTGAAGTAAAGTCGATGGAATGGGGCTCCTTTAGCGATACGGTCGCCAAGGGTAAAGCCGACATGTATACCCTGGCCTGGAGCTGGTATCCGGACCCCGATTTCTTCCTTTACCAGATGTTTGATAGCCGACAGTTCGGTACTCTTGCCAATGGTCAAGGATATAAGAACGATAAGGTTGATGCCTTGATCCGCCAGGCCACTGAAAGTGCGGGCGGACAGGAGGCTAGGACCAAAATCTATCAGGATATCCAGGTGCTGATCAGCAAGGATGTACCGCGGGTGGAAGCCTGGAGTCTGGATGAAGCGAATGTCATCAAGAAACGTGTGCACGGCTACAAGGTATCGGCCGACGGCCTGATTCGAATTGTAACGAACGGGATAAATGTTTGGGTCGACTAAGGATTGCAGCGGATGAAGTCCGGAGGAAGCATATGGCAGGCCCATATGCTTCCTCTTGCAACGTTCATTCTTATTAAAAGTGGGTGGTAGTATGCTGAGATTCATCGTTCATCGGTTTTTTGGGTTTATCTCCATCATGTTTATTGTTTCGATCGTAATTTTCAGCATTACCCGGATGATTCCCGGTGATCCGGCGGCTGTCTTGCTCGGCCCCCAGGCAACATTGGCTGATATTGAGGCCATGCGTGAACGGTTGGGGCTTAACCAGCCATACCTTGTTCAATACGCCAGTTTTTTGACCGGACTGTTGCATGGGGATCTAGGAACGTCGATTTATTATCATCAATCGGTTATGTCACTTATTTTGGAGCGACTTCCCAATACGATTATTCTCGGGACGACCGCGCTGGCCATTGCCATAACGGTAGCGATTCCGATGGGTGTGCTGTCGGCGACGAAGCAGTATTCATTTTGGGACTATGGCGGTATGATGGTGGCTCTGATCGGTGTTTCGATGCCAGTATTCTGGCTTGGTCTTATGCTAGTTCTATTATTTTCCGTGAATTTAGGCTGGCTGCCGGCGACCGGCATGGGGTCGATGAAAGAAGGCCTGTGGGATTTTATCAGTCATCTGATTTTACCCAGTATTGCATTGTCCACTATCCCGATGGCAACCCTAGCCCGGATTACCCGCTCCAGCACTCTGGAGGTCATTCGGTCGGACTATGTCCGCACTGCACGCGCCAAAGGCCTGAGCGAAACGGTCGTCATCTGGAAACACGCTTTTCGCAATGCGCTTATCCCACTTCTTACAGTGCTGGGACTGCAAATCTCCAACATGCTTAGCGGGGCAGTGCTTACGGAAACGATTTTTTCCTGGCCGGGCATGGGAAGGCTGATTGTCGATGCCATAGAAAAACGGGATTTTGTCATGGTACAGGGCAACGTATTGTTTGTTGTGACGATTTTTGTCACCGTCAACTTGATTATCGATATTCTTTACGCGGTAGCGAACCCTAAAATTAGCGTAAAGTCGACAGGGAGAGAGTGAGCACGTGAAAAAATCAAACACTGTATTGAATAGGTTGTTTCGTAACCGGCTGGCAATTATCGGCATGCTGATGGTTTTCACCGTTTTCGCTTGCGCCATTTTCGCGTCGTTCATCGCACCGCGTGATCCCAATCTTATGGATTTGGCGAATTCTTTATTGCCGGTAGGCAGTAATCAGCACGTTCTGGGAACGGACGAGTTCGGTCGGGATTTGCTGAGTCGGCTGATTTACGGGGCAAGAATTTCACTGACTGTTGCAGTTTTTGCTGTTCTCATGGGTGGTACCATAGGTACGGTCCTGGGGCTTACCGCTGGTTATTACGGCGGCAAAATCGAAGCCGTGACGATGCGGATTATGGATGCGTTGTTCGCTTTTCCGACCGTGCTTCTGGCTATTACTTTGATGACTGTGCTGGGACAGGGCTTGAATAATCTGATTCTTGCGATCAGTATAGTGGCTGTTCCCGGATTTGCCCGTATTGTCCGAGGTGAAACACTAGTTATCAAGAATGAAGAGTACATCGAAGTGATCAGGTCTCTAGGGGCTAGCGACGCCCGGATTGTGTTCCGCCATATTTTGCCCAATTGCGTGGCGTCGATCACCGTGTACGCAAGCATGTGCACGGCAGGGGCGATTTTGTCGGAGGCCTCGCTGAGTTTTCTGGGACTAGGGATTCAGCCGCCCACCGCTACATGGGGCACAATTTTGCGGGGTGGGCAGGAATTTTTGGCCGTTTCGCCGCAGATAGCGACTTGTTCCGGCTTGGCCATTCTGATAACGGTACTGGGTTTCAATCTGTTCGGCGATGGATTACGGGATGCCTTGGACCCCAAGCTAAAGCAATAACTGATGCCGTTGGCGGATAAAGAAATGTTTCAAGAAATAGGATTACAGGCGGAAACTGTCGTAGGAGGAGAAGGCAATGACTAATAACGAGCATTTGAAGGATCAATTAGTACAGGTTGTTGATGAAATCGGCGGCGAATTGAACGCGGCATCGCAATACATTTTTAACAATCCTGAACTGGGTTTTCAGGAATTCAAGGCTGTCAAAACGTTGACCAGCCTGCTAACCACTCACGGGTTTCACGTCGAAACCGGAGTGGGGGGGCTCGAAACCGCTTTTATTGCCAGCTACGGCAGTGGCAGCCCGGTAGTGGCCTTTATGGGCGAGTATGATGCTTTGCCGGAGCTTGGGCACGCGTGCGGTCATAACATTATCGGCACTGCGGCCGCCGGAGCGGCGATCGGTTTAAGCAAAGTCATGCAAGCCGCGGGCCTTAAAGGAACCGTCAAGATGATCGGCACTCCTGCCGAAGAAGGCGGAGGTGGCAAGATTCTGCTGTTGGAGCGTGGCGTATTCGAAGGGGTGGATGCTGCTCTGCTGGTTCATCCTACTGACGCCTCCTCCGCTGACGATATGTCCTACGCATCGCAGAGCATGGAATACGTTTTTTACGGCAAAGCTTCGCATGCCGCCGCTTATCCATGGGGAGGCGTCAGCGCTTTGAGCGGCGTTATCGAGTTATTCAATATGACCAATGCACTGCGTCTCCACCTAAAGGATCGTAGCCGAATTCATGGCATCATCACTGATGGTGGAACTGTGGCCAATATCATTCCGGAAAAGGCTCGGGCAGTATTCAGTATCCGGGCGCTGGAGCATACGTATTTGCATGAAATGCTGGAAAAGGTCAACCGCTGCGCTGAAGCCGCGGCGATGGCTACGGGGACGCGCGTGGAATGCAAGCCGGTGGGCTTGATGTACAAAAACATAAAAAACAATAAATTGTTGGTGCAGTTGATGCAAAACAATTTCGATCGACTCGGTGAGCCGACCGTGCCGCGCAGCTCCAAACCGGGCATGGGTTCTACCGATGTGGGGAATGTTACCCATGAATTGCCGGCCAGTCAGTCTTACGTTGGAATCGGTGATGGAGGGCCCCTATCCACACATAGCTCCGCTTTCGCCGAAAAATCCGGATCGGCGGCAGGACAACGGGCTCTGCTGGTGGCTGCCAAGACGTTGGCCATGACGGGTATCGATATTATGAGCAACGAAGAGATCGTGAAGGAAATGCAGGCACTGTTTCAGGCGAGCAAGCAGGAATTGTGAAAGCGGCCGGTCGCCGGTCGTAGGGCAGACATCTCGGGAAGTTGGGGGTGAATCAATGGATCAGCAAGTTGTACTGGATGTAAGAGATCTGCATACTTATTTTTACACATCCGCAGGGACGGTCAAAGCAGTCGATGGAATCAGTTTTCGGCTTGACAAAGGAAAAACTTTGGGCATTGTGGGCGAATCAGGATCGGGCAAAAGCATCACCGCAATGTCTATTCTGCGTTTGATTCCTTCCCCGCCGGGCAAGATTGTAAGCGGCAGCGTCCTTTTCGGCGATATTGACCTATTGAAGTTATCGAGCGATGAAATGCGCAATATTCGCGGCAATAAAATTTCGATGATCTTCCAGGATCCCATGACCGCGCTCAATCCCTGCTATACCATTGGAAATCAGATCGCGGAGGTTATTCAACTCCACCAAAAGGTATCTCCTAAAGAGGCGATGGCACAGGCGATCCAGATCATGGGCAAGGTGCAAATCCCTGAACCGGCGAACCGGGCCAAGGCTTATCCCCATCAATTCAGCGGAGGGATGCGGCAACGGGTGATGATCGCGATGGCTCTGGCCTGCCGACCGGACTTGCTCATTGCAGATGAACCAACTACGGCACTGGATGTGACTGTGCAGGCACAGGTTTTGCGTCTAATGCGGCAACTGCAGGATGAGTTCCACATGTCCATTATCCTGATCACTCATGATCTGGGCGTGGTGGCCGAAACCTGCGATAATGTCATGGTCATGTACGCGGGAAATTGTGTGGAATCCGCGGATGTTCACAGGATATTCGACGAACCGAGGCATCCCTACACTTGGGGATTATTGGCTTCACGTCCTGCCCTTTGCCAGGAAGGACAGCGATTGGAATCCATAGAAGGCAGTCCGCCCAACTTGATGGACATCGGCGACATGTGCGGCTTTGCTCCGCGCTGCAAGTATGCAAAAGATATCTGCCGTTCTCACAAACCGGCACTCCAGGAACTGGAGCCAGGTCATTTGGTTGCTTGCCACTTTCAAACGAAGGAACTTTCTTTGAACGGGAGATGAGAACTTGAACGAAACGATTTTGCGGGTGGAAAATCTGACGAAGTTTTTTCCTATCCCAGGTGATACTTTTTTTGCCAGCGAGAAGAATTATGTAAAAGCGGTTAACGGGATCACCTTTGAGGTCGTCAAGGGAGAGTGCTTGGGAATTGTGGGTGAAAGCGGCTGTGGCAAGTCAACCACCGGCAAACTGATTTTGCAGCTTATCAAGCCTACGACCGGGAAAATTTTCTTACATGACACGGATTTGAGCGGCTTGTCCAAACCTGAGCTGCGAAAGATGCGCAGGCATATCCAGATGGTTTTCCAGGATCCCTACGCCTCGCTTGATCCGCGCCAGACGGTGCGTGCTGCGCTGGAAGAACCAATGGCGATTCACGGGTTTGGCAGTGCGTCGGATCGGGCAGAGCGGGTGAGGAAGTTGCTTCAAGAGGTGGGGTTGGAGGATTATCACGCCGACCGCTATCCGCATGAATTTAGCGGCGGTCAACGTCAGCGTATCAATGTGGCCCGTGCTTTGGCTCTGAATCCCGATGTCATCATTTGCGACGAACCGGTATCTGCCTTGGATGTTTCCATCCAGGCTCAGGTGGTCAATTTGTTGAAAGATTTGCAGCGGAGCCATAATTTGACCTATATATTTATTGCCCATGATTTGAGTGTTGTCAAATACGTCAGTGACCGGATTATTGTGATGTATTTGGGAAAGATCATGGAAATCGGCAGCAATTCTCAAGTTTACAACCGTCCCACTCACCCGTACACTATGGCTCTGCTGTCGGCCATGCCCATTATTCATCCTCGAGATAGAAGAGACGAAAAAAAATTATTAAACGGTGATCCGCCTAGTCCGATCAATATTCCGCAAGGCTGCGTTTTTCATCCCCGGTGCAGTAGGGCTATGGATATTTGCCGCAGAGAGGCACCGGTCTTGCAAACAATTAATTCAGGCCATCAGGTGGCATGTCATTTGTGCCCGAACAACTACGGGACAGCCTAGCTGGGCAAGAAGATCTGCAGGTACTGTTGGCACAGAATATAACGGAGGGCATCGCAATGCTTAAAACTTTGGATAATTCTTTGCACATATTGGCGTATTTTAGTAAAGACCGGCCTCAGTGGGGGGTACGGGAGCTTGCCAAGGCAATAGGTATGAACCATTCTGTCGTATATCGCACACTGGCAACCTTTGAACAGCATGGCTTTCTTACCCAGGACAAAACCACACAGAAGTATGGTCTGGGCTTTCGGATGCTGGAGTATGGCTCCATTATCCGCGATAGTTTGAAGGTTACCGCCGTCATTTATCCAATTATGAAGCAGATGGCTGAAAAGTCAGGCGAAACATCGTTTCTCCTTTTGCGCGACGGGCTGCAAGGGCTGCTGATCGAATGTGCCGAGTCGCCCAATCCGGTTAAATTCACCAACACTGTTGGAGCGAGAATGCCTCTGTATGCTGGCGCGTCGAGCAAGGCAATTATGGCGTACCTGTCGCAGGGAGAGCAGGAACTGATCATCGACGAGGGGCTCAAACCGATAACTGACAAACTCATTACGAGAGAAAAGTTGCTGGAGGATCTGAAAAAAATTAAACAAAACGGCTGGGCCTATTCGAAGGGAGAGGTTACGGAAGCGACGTTTGGCATAGCCGCGCCGCTGTTCAATGCAAATAAACAGGTAATTGCCGCTGTATCGGTTTCCGGGCCGGAATACAGGATGCCGGAAGAAAATTTTGAAAAGGCATTGGCAGTTTTATTGCAGGGTCGTGATCAGATCCAAGATTTTTTGAGCCGGCACCAAGTCGATATTTTGCTGCATATTTGATTCCGTGCAGTGAGCGAAAATAAAATGGAGCGAAGGTGGAGCAAGATGGCATTTAAACAGGTTATCGATGTTTATGAATTGCTAGACAGCGCATACGTTACGGGAGATCAGGCGGCTACAATGCTGCGTGATGCAGGCGTTAGCGCTGTTACTGTGACAAAAGTGTCAAATTCGGTGGGATCTACGGATTTTGTCAAAACGATGATCAGCGGAACCAATGGAAAAAGCAAAGGTGGTACGGCTCCCACTCTTGGTATTATAGGCAGGCTCGGGGGAGTGGGCGCGAGACCAGAACGTATCGGATTTGTGTCTGATGGCGACGGAGCGCTTGCGGCGCTGGCTGCCGCGGTCAAACTGGGATCGATGCAGCAAAAAGGCGACACACTGCCCGGCGATGTAATTATCTCAACCCATATTTGCCCGAATGCGCCGACAAGACCCCATGATCCGGTGCCGTTCATGTCTTCGCCTATCGATATGGAAACCAAGAACGCTTACGAAGTGGATCCGCAGATGGACGCCATTTTGTCAGTGGATACGACCAAAGGCAACAGAGTCATAAATTGCCGGGGCTTCGCCATTTCGCCGACTGTCAAGGAAGGCTATATTTTAAGAGTCAGTGAAGATCTGCTTGGTCTGATGCAGAATGTTAGCGGCAGGCTACCTACCGTCTTTCCGCTCACAATTCAGGATATTACGCCGTACGGCAATGACCTGTATCACCTCAATAGCATAATGCAGCCTTGTACTGCCACAACCGCGCCGGTAGTCGGAGTGGCGATCACCACAGAGGTGGCTGTTCCCGGATGCGCAACAGGCGCAACAAACTTGGCGGACGTGGACGCTGTGGTTCGGTTCATGGTCGAGGTAGCCAAAGAATTTAGCCAAGGAAATTGCCGGTTCTACGATTCCAACGAGTATGCTTTGTTAACCGAACTCTACGGTTCGATGAGCCATTTTCAGAAAAACCGCAAAAGCTAAGGCCCGTTCTTTGCCATAGCGCTTTGAGTAAAGGAGGAATTAAGCGTGCCCAAAAAAATAGGGGTGGTTACCATCGGTCAATCTCCGCGGGTAGATGTTGTGCCGGAGATGTGCGCTATATTAGGATCAGGCGTTGAAATAATGGAAGGTGGCGCATTGGACGGATTGACCTATGAGGAAATTCTGGCCTTTACCCCCCGGAACGGTGATTACGTACTGGTGACCAAATTGAACGACGGGCGTTCGGTTACGATCGGCAAGCCGTTTATCATTACCCGGATGCAGGAGCAGATCGATCGACTGATTAACGAAGGCGCGGAAGGCATATTATTGTTGTGTACAGGGAATCTGCCTAAGTTTTCCTGCCCTAAACTTGTACTGTCGCCGCAGGTTATTCT
>DATMYT010000296.1:0-5708 GCA_035560855.1 Negativicutes bacterium
GTCAGAATGTAATCATCCTTGGTCGCCCGGATGGCTCCGGACGCAAATATTTTTCGATCTTTTGCGACGTAATGGCCTTTGTCTGCGTTGAATGTTGGGCCATCGCTCGCTTTCATTGTAATTCCGCCCGACATTTCGACATTACGGGTTTTAGGATCAACCACCGCATTTTTGCCTGTCACATCGATTTTTGTTCCATCTGCCCGATAAATAACGCCGGTCAGATCCGTCATATATACCCAACTTGTTTTGGGGTCCACTTCCATAATGCGGGCTGTCAAATCCCAAATTTTTTGTCCGTCCTGCAATTCCGACAGGTTAGAACCGGTAAAGGCCATACGAGTGACAACGCTCTCTTTTTTTGTATCTCCGAGCGGTTCTTCCCGCAGAAAGTAATAGAGACCGCTGGCGATGATTGCCGCGATAACAAGTCCGTATAATAAAGGGTTACTTTTTGACGCCACTCGTTTCACCTGTCTTCGGATCCGTAATCCAGCGCCGCTGGAACCACCACCAGTGGTCCGGGTACCGACGGATCCTCTCTTCCATTACTTCTGTCATCTGCGATGTAAGAGTAAGAATTTGTTCAGCAGGGTCACCCTCACCATTCCCGTAAATCGGTGGAGACAATAAAATACGGTGTCCGCGCCTAGGTTGTCTCACAATAAAAGCCGGTACGATGGGAGCTCTGCAACGTTGGGCAAAGACCGCCGGGCCTTGGGGCGTGGACGCCAACCGTCCGAAAAAATTCACGAACACTCCACTGGCCTTGGCATCCTGATCAGCCAAAAAACCCAAGAGATGACCATTTTTTAAGGCTTTCATCGCCGCTATCAATGCATTCCCCCGTGCATAGGGCTCCAACCCGACTCTGGTGCGATGTTCATTTAATAATAAATCCAATCCTGGATTGGGCTGAGTTTCAGCAATTGCCGCTACAGGAAATCCCGCCTGCACCAATCGGGCCGCCAACCACTCCCAATTCCCGAAATGAGCAGTCAAAACAACAGTTCCATGCCCAGCGGACATTGCTTCCGTCAGATAATGCAAGTTTTCTATGGACACCCACCGCTCCATTTTTTCCGGTGTCAGCGCGGGGATATACAACACTTCAAGCAGTGTCTTTCCAATATTACCGAACATGCGCCGCGCAATAGCGGCTGCTTCTTTTTCCGATACTCCCAGTCGTTCCTGAAGCTGAGTAATGGCCCGTCGGCGCTGGCTATGACCAAAAAACCAGTGCAAAAACCCGATACCGGCTCCCAGACGCAAAACGATGGAATAAGGCAGCCGGCTGATCAGCCAGCTTGATCCTCGCAATAAATGATACTGCCAGACCATATTATACCATACCACGGCGCAACAGGTCAGTAATATGCAACATCCCAATTGCCCGTCCGTTAGAATCGACCACCGGCAATACAGTGATGGGCGTTGGTTTGTTGGCTTCCATTCTTCGCAGTGCCGCAGCAGCAAGTTCCTCCGCTCTGATGGTTCGGGGCGTTCGGGTCATAAAGTCCTCAACTTTCCAATCCAAAAAATCGTTGCCTTTCGCAAATCCACGCCGGATATCTCCATCTGTAATGATTCCCAAAAACCTCCCATCGTCCGCAATTATAGAAGTTGCGCCAAGGCCTTTAGCCGTAATAACAAACAGTGCTTCCCGTACGGTTTTTCCCGCTGGAGTCACCGGGTTTTCTTCGTCCTTATGCATGTGGTCGGCTACCGTCAAAAGTTTTTGTCCCAATGCGCCGCCGGGATGAAATACAGCAAAGTCTTCGGCGCTGAATTTACGCGCTGATAGAAGTGCCATCGCGATGGCATCTCCCATCGCTAAAGCTGCAGTAGTACTCGCCGTCGGGGTCAAGCCCAGAGGACAAGCTTCCTGTTCGACGGCAACATCAAGAAACAGGTCGGCATTATGAACCAATATCCCGTCCTTGCAGCCGCACAAAGCGATAATACGAGCTCCGATCCGTTTCAACGCTGGCAACAAACCCAATAGTTCGGCAGTATCACCGCTGTTGGAAAAAGCCATTACGATATCGTCACCGGTTACCATCCCTACATCGCCATGCAGCCCCTCGGATGGATGCAAGAAAAAAGAAGGCGTACCGGTGCTGGCTAGTGTCGCCGATACTTTACGTCCGATGAGGCCCGACTTGCCAATCCCGGTAACTACGACCCGGCCCCGGCAGCCAAGAATCATATCAATAGCCTTGTCAAACTCTCCGTCGATGCGGGAAATCAAAGCTTCCACGGCACGCGCCTCAATACCCAGGCAACGCCGCGCCTGTTCACCGTACATCACTAGTCCCCCTTGCGGCTTGGTCAATAGCCAACACTTGCGTCAGCAGGGCTTCCAGTTCCGAAAGAGGAACCATGTTGGGCCCGTCGGATAACGCTTCGGCCGGATTATCATGAACTTCCAGAAACAATGCGTCGATTCCCACAGCCGCTGCCGCCCGCGCCAATACTGGCACAAACTCCCGCTGCCCAGCAGACCGGTCGCCGCCACCGCCCGGCAGTTGCACACTGTGCGTCGCGTCGAACACCACCGGATAGCCAAAAGATCGAAGGATTGCCAGCGATCTCATATCAACGACAAGATTGTTGTAGCCAAAACTGGAGCCACGTTCCGTCAGCAGAATCGATCGGCTTCCGGACTCTTCCAGTTTTGTCACCACATTTTTCATCTCAGTCGGCGACAAGAATTGGCCTTTTTTTACGTTGACTGGCAGTCCGCTTTGCGCCGCAGTATGCAACAAATCAGTCTGACGGCAGAGAAACGCCGGAATTTGTAATACATCAAGTATATCAGACGCTGGCTGTACTTGAGAAGCTTCATGAATATCACTTAGGACTGGAACACCGAGAATTTTTTTTATATTGGCTAGAATTTTCAATCCATCGATCAGCCCCGGTCCCCGAAATGCATGAAACGATGACCGATTGGCCTTGTCGAAGGAAGCTTTGAATATGTAGGGCATGCTGAGCCGGTCAGCGATAGTGCGAATCTCCCGACCAATTTTCAGGGTCCTCTCTTCCCCTTCAATAACGCAAGGACCTGCAATCAAGACAAGCGGTCCGCCGCCCCCAACTGTTATATTTCCGATTTTCACCGCTGTTGTCATATAGATTCCCCCCGTGTTGTTCGAAAAAGCTGCCGGACTTGTTCCAGATCCTCCGGCGTATCGACACCGACCGCACAGAAAGCGGTTTCAATCACGCGGATACGATACCCGTGCTCCAACGCCCGTAGTTGTTCCAATGATTCCGTAATTTCCAGCGGGGATGGAGCTAACGCTGCAAAACGCAGCAAAAAATCTTTGCGGTAAGCATACACGCCGATATGTTTGAAGCAACGAAATTGTGGTCCCCGATTACGGGGAAATGGAATCAGCGAACGGGAAAAGTACAAGGCATGTCCATCAAGCGAAACGACGACTTTCACCGCCGATGGATTTTCGTATTCTTCCTCTGACATAGGCGTCATCAATGTCGCCATCTGCAGGTCAGGATGATCATCAAATGCATCAACGAGCGAATCGAGAGCCTGCGGTGAAATCAGCGGTTCATCTCCCTGCACGTTCAGGAGCAGTTCCACCTCCGGCAAAGTAGCGGCGACTTCCGCCAGTCGATCCGTCCCTGTTGGATGATCAACCGATGTCATGCGCGCTTCACCGCCGAATCCCCGTACCGCAGCAAAAACCCGCTCATCATCCGTTGCCACAATAACGCGTGAAGGCCGCCGAGCCTGCCCTACTCGCTCCACCACATGCTGAATCATCGGTTTGCCGGCGATGTCAAGAAGTGGTTTGCCTGGCAGTCGGGTCGACGCATATCGAGCCGGAATGATGCAGGCGACGTTCATGGTTTTCCTCCCTGTTCCGCGAGAATCTGCTTCAAATTTTCTACCGTCCGGGCTGCTGCGCCTTGGTTTTCCACGACAATCGCCGCTGCTTCTTGTCCCATGCGTTCCGCGATCGTCCGGTCCAGCAGGATTTCGATAATTTTCCGCGACAATTCCCGACCATCCAGCACGGTTGCACAGGCATCTCGCCCGGTAAACAGTGCATACGTATCCTTGAAGTTAAACATGTGCGGCCCCACGATAATCGGTTTGCCATGTGCCGCAGGCTCCAAAATATTATGCCCCCCATGCGGTACAAGACTGCCGCCGATAAACACCAGCTCCGCCAAAGCATAAAGACGCCCCAATTCGCCAATAGTATCAAGCACTACCACATTTACGGCGGATGGATTCGATAACAAATTCATTTTGCTGCGCAATTCTGTTGTGAATCCCTGACGTCGCGAAAGATCCACTATGCTTTCACTGCGAGGAATGTCTCGCGGCGCCAACAACAACTTCGCAGTCGGAATCCGGACATGGACATCCCGCAGGACCTCCATCAGAATTTCCTCTTCGCCTCGGTGGGTACTGCCAGCCACAATAATCGGACTGTTGCCGGTAAAACCAAGATCCGACAGAAATGCAGCTTTTTCCGCCTCTGTCATTGAGCTGTAATTCTGGTCGTACTTTGTATTACCGGTCACGACTACTCGGTGAGGATCGGCGCCAAGTCGAATGACATATTGAGCATCAATCGTAGACTGCATACAGAACAGAACCACCGTCTCCAACATTTTTGTGAACATCCGACGCAATTGACGATAGTGTTCGACACTACGCTCTCCAATACGGCCATTGACCATAATGACAGGAATGCTGCGCTTGCGGGCGGCCCGAATGAAATTGGGCCATAGCTCTGTTTCAACCGGTACATAAGCTCGAGGTTGGATACGCTCAACAATACGCCCAGGCAACCACGGCAGATCAGGCGGATAGTATATGATGGCATCAGCTTCCGGAAGAATACGTTGCGCCATCTCATAGCCACTGGCCGTACCGGAAGAAATGAGCACCGGGATATTAGGCAGTTGTCGCTTGAATTCTTTGATAATCGAACTGGCAGCTACTACTTCACCAACAGAAGCAGCCTGAAACCATACAGGGCGCCGTCCTTGGATTTTAACCAGCGTTTCAGGTTGAAAAAAACCAAGGTTATGCCGCAACCGTTCACGAAAACGTCGTTCTCGCAAAAAACGGAATGCGAAAAGCGGCAGTCCGACGACCGCCACAAAGATCATCAGAATATTGTACAGCAGATCCAATGTAGTTCTCCTTTGTAATCCTACGAACTCTCTTCCGTCTGCAAGCTGTATAGTTTCGAGTACAAGCCACCGGCATCAAGAAGTTCCGCATGACGACCGCATTCAATCATCCGACCTTTATCCAGTACAACAATACTGTCAGCTCGTTGAATCGTTGATAACCGATGAGCGATTACAAGAGTCGTCCGGCCAACCATCAGTTTATCCAGTGCATCCTGCACTAGCCGCTCACTTTCCGCGTCAAGAGCAGAAGTCGCTTCGTCAAGGATCAGGATACGGGGATCTTTGAGAATCGCCCGGGCTATGGAGATTCGCTGACGCTGTCCACCAGATAGCTGGCAACCCCTCTCTCCAATCTGTGTATCATAACCCTCCGGAAGTTGCAGAATAAAGTCATGCGCATTCGATGCCCGCGCCGCTTCCATAACTTCCTCCCGGGTCGCATCAAGGCGACCATATAAAATATTTTCATAAACAGAAGCGCTAAACAAAATAGTTTCTTGGGGGACCATTGCAATTTGTTCCCGCAG
>DATMYT010000297.1:0-6211 GCA_035560855.1 Negativicutes bacterium
ATAAATAGTACCTTTGCAATAAGCCTAGTGTCAACTCATGATGCAATGCGACCTACCCACCCCGCATTATTCCAAAGTTTGCGTTAAAATCCACTTGCAGGAAAAAACGTATCAATGGAGAAAAAATAAACCAGCACAACAAAAGAGGAGGTCCCAGGCTATGCAAGCTTTTGACAAATTGATCGGGATCATTTTGGAATTAAAAAAAGGCAAATTTTCTGTAGCCAATATGCGACCGGAGACGCAATTGGTCGAAGATTTAAAGCTTGATTCCCTTGATTTAGCTGAACTACTCGTCCTTATGGAAGACGGGTTTTCGTTGGAAATTGATCCGGACGAGCTGCAAGACTTCAAGACATTAGCGGCTTTGGCCAACTATCTTGATCAGCGCATGGCCGGGTAGCACAGGGACGGGAGGAAAAACTATTGACTAACGATGAATTCCAGGTAATCCCGGTTGACAGTTCCAATGCCAAGGATGTTGGTTTCGTATTTCGCTCGGTATATGGCGACGACTTCCCGGTTAAGGATGTGTATGAATCAGACACCCTCCTGCGGGAAATCACGGCTGGCCGTGTAACAGCCTTTTTGGCTTTTGACCGCCAGGATCAGCCAGCAGGTTATGTATCGTTGTTTAAAAGCGCTCCCAATCCCCGGCTGTGGGAAGCGGGCAATATGGTGGTTCATCCTGCCTATAAACTCACCAAGCTATCCTCAATCCTGTCCAAACTGTATTTTAGTCCTGAAACTCTAAAACATGCCGACTGTGACGGCATCTTTGGCGAAGCAGTATGTCACCATTACGCTTCGCAAGTGGGGTCCGTGAAGTCGGGGATGCGCGATTGCGCTATCGAATTGGATCAGATGTCGGGCGATAGCTTTAAAGAACATCAGGAAATGGCCACCCGACGAGTATCCTGCGTGTTCAATTGTCTCGAATTTTCCGAACCCGACAAAGCCGTTTATGTTCCGACGGAATATTACGAGGTAGTGCGCAACCTGGCTCAAACTTTAAAGCCGAGAAACTTTTTGCTGGCTGATGCGCCATTGCCGTCAGCGGGAGCAACCATTACACAGGATACGTATTTCGCAGCGGCCCGGACTTGGAAAGTCGCAATCTGGGAAATTGGCGCCGATTGGCAGACTTTCCTGGATGAACTTTTGACGGAAGCTGCCACCAGACAAGTCATCAGTTTGCAAATCGCCCTGAATACCGCTTCACCCACTTTGGGCGCCGCAGTCGGCATCATGCGGGAGCGGGGATTTTTCCTGGGCGGCCTCTTACCCCGTTGGTTCGGCGGCGATGGTTTATTGATGCAAAAAGTGCTCGGCGCCAAGCCCGACTTTGATCGCATGAAGCTCTACAGCAAACCCGCCAAAGAATTACTTGCTTTCATCCGTGCCGATCGGGAAGCGGTAGTTCGAATTGCCGCGCTGTCGCGACTGACTCAGGAAGAAAAGGACTGGTTCGCCTGTCTGGACAGGGCAACGGCGCGTGAACTCCCTACTGCTGCAACGACACTTGATTTGTTTCTGGAACAAGTCGGGCTTTTGCCGGAACATCCGGCTCTGGTCGATGGAGATCGAAGTTTCAGTTATCGCGAACTCGACGCCAAAGCCAACCAGCTCGCTCAGTTGCTTATTAAAAAAGGCGTAAAGGCTGGCGATCTAGTCGCTATTCTCATCGAACGGTCGGCGGAAATGATCATAGCCGCTTTGGCCATCTGGAAGGCTGGCGGCGCTTATGTTCCAATCAATCCCCATTACCCGCCTGAACGGCAGCTGTATATTATGGAAGACACCCAGTGCTCATTAGTGCTGACCAGCACAACGTATGCGGCTCGCGGCGATTTTCCCGCAGGCGCGGTTTGTCTTGACGATCCGGCCATCTGGCAGGAAACAGCAACGGCGCTTCGGCAAAATCCCGAAGGGAAAGATCTGGCCTATGTCATTTATACTTCCGGTTCGACTGGGAACCCCAAAGGAGTGATGATCGAACACCGGGCGTTACTGAATATGTGTTGCTGGTACAAAGATTCACACGGATTGCAGCCTACGGATCACAAAGCCCAATGCGCTTCCTTCGCCTTTGACGCGTCAGTGCTCGAAGTCTTCCCCTGTCTGGTCGCCGGCGCTACACTGTACATTGTACCTGACAAACTGCTTTTGTGGCTTAGCGGCTTAAACAAATTTTTTGAGCGAAATCAGATTACGGTAGCTTCCTTGACAACCCCTTTAGGTGAAATGTTAATGCGATTGTTTGATAACCGATCCCTGCGATTTTTGGATGTCGGCGGAGATACACTGAAACGCTTCACCCCGCGAAACTATCAATTGCTGAATTCATACGGACCTACGGAATATACCGTGTGCACCAGCGATTTTGCCGTTGATCGGCAATACGACAATATTCCTATTGGCAAACCGGTATGGAATACTGCCGTATATTTCCTTGATGCTGCCGGTCATCGTCAGCCGGTTGGCGAGCCTGGCGAGCTTTGCATCTCAGGCGCGGGGATTGCCAGAGGGTATCTGAACCGGCCTGAGCTTACCGCCGAAAAGTTTGTCGACGATCCTTTTTGCCCAGGACAAAAAATGTACCGTACCGGTGATCTCGGCAGGCAACTGCCCGATGGCAATCTGGAATTCCTGGGTCGTATTGATTTTCAGATAAAAATCCGTGGGTTTCGCGTTGAACTCGGCGAAATAGAGCAAGCCCTGATTCGGCAGGAGGGAATCCACGAAACGGTGGTCGTTGACAGGCTGGATGCCTCAGGCAGCAAATTTCTTTGCGCCTACATCGTGGCAGACCCCGCTGTTGCAACCGAGAGCCTGACGCAAGCGTTGGCGCAGCACCTGCCGGATTACATGATTCCTGCCTACATCATAAAACTTGACCGTCTGCCGCTCAATTTCAGCGGGAAAATTGACAGGAAGGCTTTGCCTGACCCGTTAGGCTAGAACAGTATACCTGCCGACAAAATAAAAAATCCTGCTGGCCCAATGCCCAGCAGGATTTTTTCGATTTATAATGCTTTTCGAAGTTTTGTGAGTTTCAAAGATAACTCAAGCGATGTTTTTCCCCAGTGTTTCAGCTCTCTGTAGTCCGTCGGTTTTCAAAATTTCATCTTTACCATGAAGCCCTGGCACAATGATTACGCCACTATCCTTCCACTTCATAAAATCAGCAAGAATCTGATAGGACTTAACAATACCATCGTACGTATGTAAATCGGTCCCTCCGCCGCAGACTAAAAGCACGCATTCTTTTATCTTTAATGGCCTTTTTCCAATAAGAAATGAATAGAATTTGTCTATAGCAGCTTTCAATTGCGCCGAAAACGTAAAGCAGTACAATGGGGTTGCGAACACAACCATATCCGCTTGCTCCAAAAGCGGCGCAAGTTTTGCAAAATCGTCCGGAATAGAACAAGCGCTTCCTTTGCTGAAACAAGTCTGACAGTCTATGCAGCCCTTAATATTTTTATCAGCAGTTGTAAATTTCACAGTTGTATGTCCCGCCTGTTGAGCGCCGGTGATAAATGCATCTGCCAGTTTATCGGTATTACCGCCTTTTCTGGGGCTGCCTGTTAAAACAAGAATATTTTTTGACATAGCATAGTTTCCTCCCTCATGTTATTTGTTTTGGGAACGCGCGACCTATGCTGTAATAATATCCACTATGATCATGTTCTGCAAGTACGCACTTTTCCGTGTCATAGTATCCTTTTTTATACCACGATAAAACATGACTTCATGTGTCAGAACCCCAAAGTTTGCATTCGAATCATATTCCTGCCGCTTTCGCCGCAGAGATAATGCGATCAGCTGCACCGGCCAGATCTTCCCGAGTGTGAGCTGCCGAGACGGTGATACGCAAACGACTGGTTCCTGGAGGAACGGTGGGTGGGCGAATAGCCGAGACAATCAACCCGTTCTGGCGCAAAGTAGTGGCCAGCGCGGTGGCCTTTTCGCTGTTTCCCACCAGCACGGGAATGATCGGGGTCTCGCTTTCACCGACGTTCAGTCCGGCGGTGGCTAGGATACCACGCAGATAGCGGGAATTTTCCTGCAACGTGTTCACCAGGACCGGCTGAGCGACAATCAGCGCCAAAGCTGCCTGAGCCGCTGCAATCGTCGCTGGGGCCAACGCGGTAGAAAAGATAAAGCTGCGAGCTTTATTGATCAGGTAATCGATGAGCACCTGACTGCCGGCGATGTATCCGCCCTCGGCGGCCAAGGCTTTGCTGAGAGTCCCCATCTGAACGTGAATTCGCCCGGCAAGACCAAAATATGCAGCCGTACCATGACCCCCATTGCCGATAACACCGGTTGCATGCGCGTCATCCACCATCACCAAAGCGTTGTGTTCTTCGGCCAGAGCTACAATACGGTCTAGAAGCGCAATATCACCGTCCATGCTAAAAACGCCATCAGTGACGATCAACCGTAGCCCTTGGCAGGGAGTAGCCGCTAGTTTGGCCGATAAATCAGCCATGTCACTGTGTCGATATACGATCACCCGAGCCAGCGACAGGCGGCAACCATCAATGATGCTGGCGTGATTAAGCTCGTCGCTGAATATCACATCCTGTGCTCCGGCCAGGGCGCTCAACACTCCCACGTTAGCCATATAACCTGTATTAAAAACCAGTGCCGCTTCAGTCCCTTTAAAGGAAGCCAGATCACGCTCCAAACTACTATACAACGGATGGGTGCCCGTGGTCAGCCGAGAGCCCCCAGACCCCGAACCGTAAAGCTGCACTGCGTCCGCTGCAGCTTGCCTCACACTGGGATGATGCGTCAGTCCGAGATAATTGCTGGAAGCCAGCATGAGGCACTCCATATCCCCCAAACGAACGTGGGTGGCCGATACGGGATCATAGGTCGTAAGCGAGCGGTATAGTCCCTGCCTGTCGAGTTCTTCCAACCTAGCTGCAAAGATATTATCCACAGTCAACCTCCTGTTGCCACGAGAACTGGCTGTCGTTCCAGATAGTCGGCCAATACGGTCAAGTCACAGGCCTGATCGACAAAGAAAATCCGACCGCCGACGAAGTTGCCATATTCTTTCAGATGAGGCAACCGTCTGTAGCCTTGTTTTGAAGCAATATAACCTGTCGTATATTCTGGATCGTCTGACCAGCATAGTTCAGCCACCATTCCTGGAGCGGCGGCCACCTTTGTGGCCAACACCAGCGCTTCCCGCACATGGGCGCCGCAGAGTGCCAGGTGTTCAAGTTCTTCGGTCAGCGCCTCGTGATCGGCAGCATCCATCCGCGAAACCCGCACGCCTCTGTCACCCGCCTCATCAAGGCGTTCACCAGTATCCGCGCTGATAATCATCGCTCCCCTCATGCTGTCTTGCAGCGAGCTTAGGCTTTCAATGCCCTTGATTGCCGCCTGCCGGTTGACACCAAAGGATACCAATATCTCCACCGCTTCCCTGCGCCCGGCGGCCACATCGGCCACGTCGATGGTGGTAATAGGCAACAGCCTAATAGTCTGCACAGCGGCCCGATCAATTTCTTCAACCGTTACCTGAATAAAGTCAGCTCGTCCCCGGCTATGATTTAGGGCACGTTCCAGCATGTCTGCGAACACTGCCGCCAGATCCGCCGGCATGACCAACCGTTCGGTACCGGATATGTGCCGTCCCCCCAGTTTATGATCTCCGCCTTTTGCCGCTCGCATTCTAACGCTGTAAAGCATTGGTCATCCCCCTTTCCGCCTGCGCCCTGACTCGCCGCAACAGCACCGTCACCGGCCAAACGCTCAATGCAGTATAGGCCATCCCTGGCAGCGCAGCCAAAAACAACGGCCAAGCTGGGAGACCGACCAGACCACTGAGAGCCAATCGGGCGACGAGAGACCCTAATGGCCCGGCAATCAGCAGCACCGGCCAAGATGTCCCGGCAAGCCCCATCACTCCTCCCACCGTTAACCGAAAAGTCATGGCAACAAAAATATTCAGCAAATTTTGGCCACCGATAACTAAGCCGATGAGGCTGGCAATAACTCCTGCAGTTATGTAGCAACGAAAGCCAAAAATTGCGCATATAGCCACCGCCAAAGGAGCTGACAATTGAAACTCGCTTCCTGGAATCAGTCCCGGTATCTTAACCAACCCAGTAACAAATATGAGCGCAGCCAGCAGCCCAGTCTCAGTCATTTGATGTATCTTACCCATTATTCACGCCTCCCCCAATAC
>DATMYT010000298.1:0-3984 GCA_035560855.1 Negativicutes bacterium
GCCGAAAGCTTGGTATTATTTTGATTTTGTTTCTTCTTCACTCCGAAAAGCATCTACGACTACTTGCGTTTCAGGAACCTTTACCTTGCCCGGCATTCGACCCGACAAATATTGCAACATTTCATCGCTTGGTTTGAAATAGATGCGTTCGTAATGTTCCGGCTTCCCACTCACGCCTACTTTATAGGCAATAACCCACATCATCCTTCCATCCAGCGCAGAATTCAACCGCAAGGTGCGGCGAAATTTCAAATATCCAATCAATTTTGCCTTATATTCGTAAATCCCGATAATATCGCGATAAGAGATTTCGTAATCTTTAGCGCCCAACCAACCCCGCTTGCGAAATTTTAGACAGCGGGTATCCGCCTCATATTCATAACGCCCTTGTGCCCGTTCCAGCAATGCAAAAATAATAATCAACATGGAACCCACTTCGAACGGTGATACTCCATACCCTTTCATATAGCGGTAAATACTGCCGCTGGCCATGAACAGAAAAAGAGCCAATGCAAGCGCCAACACCAGGATATTCTTACGTGATACTATGTTTTTTTCCACCAGTTTGCTCATTTCAGAATTCACGTTTCCCTTCGAAATATGATTGGCATCCAACTACACTACCCAGGGTTTATTTTACCACGTTACACAAAGTGTAACGACGTATTTGAAAAAAAAAGCCGGGAGAAAATTCTCCCGGCTTTTTTTCACTTTTAACGAATTGATTAGAGTCCGAGAATTCCGAAGAAGAACCAGCATACAAAGGCTCCAACTACGGACATTGCAAGTCCCCACATGAGCAGTTTACGGAAGAGCTTCGCCTTGTCTTCATGCTCACCGGCGCAAGCGATACAAAGAGCGCCAAGCGTGGAGAGCGGCGAGGTATCAACCAGATGAGCGCCGATGTTGATTGAAGAAATCAACGCAACAGGATTACCGCCGCCAACTTCTTTGATCAGACCAGGAACCATCGGCAGAAACATCGGCATAACCACTCCCGAAGAGCTGGAATAAGCCGAGATCAAACCAGTGATAAATCCAAGTGTTCCATTAATCGTTACAGGGTTGGAAACCGCTCCAATCAATTTTACCAGAGCATTCAACCCACCGGCTTGATCCATGACGTCAACGAGAACGGAAACGCCACAAACCATAATGATAACTGCCCACGGCTGCGATTTAACTGCTTTTTCGCTGTCACCAGCGCCAGCCAACATCAGGAAACCGGACAGAATAAAGGCAACGGAGCCAACGTTGGAAACCATGTTTAGGAACTGCTTCGGCAATGCAGCTTTCATGCCAGGCAACCCAGGCAACACAACTGCTATGATGAGAATGGCGACGGAAGCCAATGTCATCAATTGATATTTGTCAAACGGCTCGGGTTTCGGCGCAAGTTCATCAATATCAATCTTAACTGCGCTGGATTTCATCATCCAAGCCCAACCACCCATGACAAAGAAACCACCGATATTAACGAAGCCTTGGGCTACTTCAGAATTGAAATGAATTTTCCAAGCCAGTGCTTCGAGAGAAATCTGTTTGGTCAGTTCCGGCATCTGTGGCGCCATCTTGGCAATAATACCGTTAGAGATGATGCCGGTCGGAGCAAACGGGGAAAAAGCCGCGCCATTGGCAGCGCCAACGACCAGCAAAGTCATCAGGAATGCAGGCATGCCAACGCGGGTCGCGATTGCCATCGCGACAGGCGCCATCAAAGCGCAACCGGCGATATTGCCAGGTCCGATTGTGGTTACGAAAGTAACAAGCACGAAAATGATCAAAGGAATGATTTTCGTATTTCCTTTGCAAAGACGTACGGAATAGGCAGTTAGTTTTTCCATTGTGCCATTAGTCCGGGCAATCCCGAACAGGAAAGTCACACCGATAAGGATCATGAACAAGCTCAAGGGGAACGAGTTCATTACCTTAGCGCCGGTCATACCGGCCCAGACGCCACCAACAATAATAGCAAACCCAATGGACAGATAACCGACATTCAGATCTTCGTTGACGCAGCTGATGATAACAACTGTCAGAAGGGCAATGATGGACATAAGAGCTGCAGTGGAGATCTCCATAAAAAGCAATTCCTCCTCATTTTTGTTTCTGATAGTCCGCAATACATTTTTTTTGCGAACTCTTTTCGTTTCTGCGGAGGATCCAACCAATCTAAACCTGTGGGTCCGCAGGGAGAGCATGCCCTCCGTGCTTCAGTGACAGGATGCCAGATCGCTTTTGACCCCGAATTTTAGATGTGTGGGGAGAGAGCACCTCTCCCCACGCTGTGTTACACAACAAAAGTGATAGGGGTAATCCTAATCGTCGTCGTCTTCGTCTCCGCCCTCTTCTTCGGCCGGAGCAGGAAACATTTTGTGCAGCCCTGTTGTGGCCGCCATAAAGATGAGAATGACTGCAAACATGGTAGGCAAAGCAATTGCCATCATGGTGAGGGCTTTCATTGTTGCTGACATTTATTTATCCCTCCCCTTACATCTTCGCCAGTGCGGGAATCAACGCGAGAACCAGGCCACCGGCGACCACAGAAGCCACCTGCCCGGCAACGTTAACGCCGATCGCATGCTGGATTATAAAGTTGGTCGGATCTTCTTTGAGCGCCATTTTCGCAATTACGCGGCCAGACATCGGGAATGCGGAGATTCCGCAAGCACCGATCATTGGGTTAATCTTGACGGAACTGAACATGTTCATTAGTTTAGCGAAAAGTACTCCGCCAGCAGTGTCGAACACGAAAGCAACCGCGCCGAGAGCCATGATCATAATAACCTGTACGTTGAGGAACCTTTCGGCTTCCATCGTGCCGCCGATAACGATACCCAGCAGCAATGTAACGAGATTGGCCAGTTCGTTTTCAGCGCAAGCTCCGAGGTTATCAGTCACGCCGGATTCCTTGACCAGGTTGCCAAACATCAGACTGCCGATCAAAGCAACAGAAATTGGAGCAACCATACCTGCAATCAGTGTAATCATGATTGGGAACAGGAATTTGGTTGTCTGGGATACAGGCTCCACGTTTTCATATCCCATCTTGATTTTGCGCTCGCTAGAAGTAGTGATTGCTTTGATAACCGGCGGTTGAATAACCGGCACCAAGGACATGTAGCAATAGGCCGCCACGGAGAGAGGCCCGAGCAGTTCAACGGCAAACCGGCTAGCCACATAAATGGTGGTCGGACCGTCGGCTGCGCCGATGATACCGATGGATGCAGCATGTTCGAAGCTGAAGCCCAGGAATGTTGCCGCCACCGCTGTGGCGAAAATTCCGAATTGGGCAGCCGCCGCAAACAACATAACCTTCGGATTGCGGATCAGCGGCGCAAAGTCGCACATAGCGCCGATAGCAACAAAGATAAGGACAGGGAACAATTCGTTGCCGATACCGGCATTATAGAGTACAAAGAGAAAACCTTCCTCGCCTTTGACCTGTGAAATAGCGGAAGAGTGCGGAATATTGGCGAGGATAGCGCCGAAACCAATCGGCAGGAGTAGGGACGGTTCATAGTCTTTGGCCGCTGCCAGCCAGATCAGCAGAGCGCCGACGGCCCACATTACGACGTGTTTCCACGAAAGGCCGATGAACCCCATCAGCAATTCGTCCAACCAGGGATACTGTTGGATCAAAGCTTCCATAGTGTGTTATTCCCTCCAATATATTATTATTATGACTCGTTTCAATCACGGATACGCGCTACCGGCTCTGCATGACAAGCGCAGCACAGAGCCGGATCTTCGCTTTTTCAAGAGCTTAGTTGGAGATAACCGCCATGATCTGGCCCGGTTTCACGCCGTCACCCTTATTAACGTTGATGGATTTGATGGTGCCGCCGACCGGGGCGCCGATTTCGTTCTGCATTTTCATGGCTTCGAGGGTCATGATGCATTCGCCTTTGGCAATCTTGTCGCCGGCTTTTTTCATGATCTTGCTGACTTTACCAGGCATCGGAGCTGCGATCGGTGTATCAC
>DATMYT010000299.1:0-4350 GCA_035560855.1 Negativicutes bacterium
AGACAGTTATTATTCTGTGCAAATGAAATATTTCCTACGCATAAAAAAACGGGCGTCGCCAAAATGCAGCGCCGCCCGAACACTTCTCCCATTATTTGATTAGCTTGATGGTGCGAACTCCGAAATCATAGACGGGGTTACTGGTGGAATCGCCTGACCCTACATTCAGATCTTCGAGAAATCGTCCCCTGGCATAAAAGGTTACGCCATAATTTCCATCCCGTTGCAGGGTTCCTTTATGTACCTCTTCCAGAAAAAATCCCACAAACCCTACTATTTTCATGGGTGTTCCCGTAGCGGTATTGCGGGGGAGCATTTTATCAACCAAAGGGACAAGCATCACCCGCGGATCGCCCAATTTTGCCTTCGTATAGTCTGTATTTGCATCTCGGACTGTTCGGTCATAAAACGCTTCGACCGATGCCTTGCCTCCACTGGATGCTCCCAGATATTGCATATTGTCGCCCAGTTTAAAGGTTTCCTGGTAGCCATTTTTCAAATAGTCGATGTAATCTTGAAAATTTGCATTCTTAATTCCTACGTTCATATAGTCAAACTCATATTCGCCATGCGGCTTTAGTGGGTTATACATCCGCTGGGTGAATTGATGGGTGTAGTCGAAGGCTTGAGTTTTGGGCAACACAAAAGGTACGATCCACGGCACACTGGCTGCAATATTCACTTGCGCCGCAGCTGTTGCAGATACCGTGGTGTTTTGAACCCCTACAATCGGCGCAAAAAACAGCGACACGTTTCTGCTTATGGTCACCTCTATCGTTCTATTATCCGCCGAAATAACGGTCGTAACAGAATCAGTCGCTTTGCCGTTTTGTGCAGCAAAAACCGCGGCAACCGCCCGCGCATCATCAGCGTTTTTGGGTAATTCCTGCGCTGCCGCCAAAACTGCGGCATCCGCGGCATTGGACAACTGTGTTCTATTCAGATATAACGCACCTACGTCTGTAACCAATGCAGAAAACCCCAGTAAAACCGGCAAAGCAACAGCTACAAGCGCCATCACGCCGCCCCGCCGGTTCTTAAAATAACTTCTCATCCTGTTTCCTCCTGCAAAAGCGCAAACAATAGACTTGTGCAACTATATTGTAGCGTTTCGGCAGGATATTTACGTGAGACCAATTGCTCATTTTTTTAAAGAATCGCCAGGGACTTTGGCACTACCGGCGCTTCCCGTAAGCTATTCTATTTTCGCACAACGTCTTTGACTACATAAGAGTCAATCAGGCGACGCCATACCTGATAAGCGTCATCGTTCAGATGTAACCCATCGTAAGTGTACTGCGGCAGCAAGCGTCCGTCTTTTCCCGTGAAAGCGCCCGATAAATCAAGATATTCATAGCCGTACTTTTGCGCAAGCGGCTTGATGGCTTTGTTCAGCGCCCGGATATTCTGATTCTTGCGCAACCCGTTCGAGGGAAACATCTGATCATTGAACGGTAGAATGCTTTGGACATATACCGGAGTTCCCGGCAGCTCCGCCTGGAAGCGGGCTAGAATTTTACTGTAATTTTCTATGACCTGGTCGACCGGACGCCCGAAACATAGATCATTGGTCCCGATCATCAGAAAAATTTGTTTGGGCCGCAACGCGATAATCTCGTTCTGACGATTCAGCAACCCCGACGTCGTGTCGCCGCTAATGCCCCGATTCACTACCGGGGATTCAGGAAACAGCCGTTCCCAGTCTGCACCGAATGTAATGCTATCGCCAAAAAAAACAACCGGATTTTTCGTGCTGCCGGCAGTCAGGGAAAAATATATTCGCCGCATCCGGTAATTTAACGTTAGATAAGCGGGATCTTCCGGTTGTCTCCCCAGAGTGTTCACCCATTCAACAACCTGTTGGATCTTCTCGTTGGCTAATACCTTTTCCAAAAAATCATCCTGCGCCCCCAACAAACAAATGGCTACCAATAACCCCATGATGATCCCTTTTCGCACCCGTCCATCTCCTCAGCTCCAGCTTTTCTCACACTATGTTCAAATTTCCACCATTATGTATTTTACCCGCACAATTCATTTTCCTGCTTATTTTCACCATAATGCACAAAAAACGCAAAAAAGTCGTGCCCAAAAGCACGACTTGGTGTTCAAAAACAACTTTGACTCTAGCGAAGCTATCCGATATTCTCCAACCGGGCCACGCCAGACTCCTTCGCAGCCTGCATGACAGCTCTGGCAATCACACAGGAAATTCTACCGTCAAGAGGAAAGGGGAAGATTCGGTCGACGCATAGATCATCCACCGGAATGCTACTGGCCAGTGCAATCGCAGCCGCTAATTTCATCGGTTCGTTGATCATCCGCGCTCTGGCTGCCAATGCGCCTTTCATGATTCCGGGAAACACCAGTACATTGTTGATCATATTGGGAAAGTCTGAACGTCCCGTACCAACAATAGCCGCGCCGCCAGCCTTCGCTTCATCCGGATAAATTTCCGGGTCGGGATTGGCCATGGCGAATACAATCGCCTGCTGATTCATCGTTTGCACCATTTCACGGGTTACCATGCCCGGACGGGATACTCCCACAAAAGCGTCAGCCCCTACCATCGCATCGGCCAAAGTACCGCTCAGCCTTTTGGGATTGGAAAGTTGCGCTATTTCACGATGCGCGTCATGTAAAAGACTCGCTGGATCATCCGGGTTGAGGATACCGTTCCTGTCCGCCAGGATCAGTTCCTGAACGCCATAAGCAAGCAGTAGTTTGCCAATTGCGATTCCGGCGGCGCCAGCGCCATTGATAACGATTTTGCTATGCGACAGGTCTTTATTCAAAACCTTGTGGGCATTGATCAAACCGGACAGAACGCAAATGGCGGTTCCATGCTGATCATCATGAAATACCGGAATGTCCATTTCTTGTTTCAATCGCGCTTCGATCTCAAAGCAACGGGGAGATGCGATATCCTCTAGATTGATTGCGCCAAATCCCGGCGCGATCCACTTGACGGCCTTTATGATCTCGTCGGTATCCTGCGTGTCCAGGCAAATTGGATAGGCATCAATCCCAGCCAGTGTCTTGAACAGGATCGCCTTTCCTTCCATTACCGGCAGCGCAGCTTTGGGCCCGATATTACCAAGTCCAAGAACCGCCGAGCCGTCGGTCACAACCGCAACAGCATTTCCCTTCCCGGTATAGAGGTACACATCCTCTTCATTTGCCGCAATGCTCCGGCACGGTCCGGCAACCCCGGGAGAGTATGCCAGGCTCAGATCCTCCAGATTATTGACCGGAACCTTACTCGACACGGCCAGCTTGCCGCGCGCCAGTTTATGCATTTTTAGGGATTGCTCTTCATAAAGAGTTCTCTCCATTGGTCCCAGCTCCCTTGGTTTTATTTCAATAGTTCCGGCGCACCCGTCAGGACACGGGTTGTCTCCGCCATAATGGACTCCATCACTTCACGGACAGACTTGATCTCCTTCAGCGGCAACAAACTCTGTCCTACCTGTACCAACCCATTGTCCACGTCTCCCTCGACAGCAGCCATTCGGTTGGTTCCGGTCGCCAGTTTGTCCAGTTCCGCCTGCGGCGCACCGCTGACTTCCAGTTCCGTGAACTTGGCGGTAAAATTATTTTTCAGCCCGCGCACTCCATGTCCCCTCGATACGCCGGTCGCGATGGAGTCAGTGTCCACGGCGGCAATGATGCGTTCCTTGGCCTTGGGATGTAAACCGCACTCATCAGTCAATAGGAAACGCGAACCCATCTGGACGCCATCAGCGCCCATGAGTAGCGCCGCCGCCATCCCGCGACCATCGGCGATTCCACCTGCCGCTATCACTGGCAGTGATACTTCCGGGATTACATTGGTCAAAAGCGCCATGGTAGTCAACGTCCCAATATGTCCGCCGGCTTCCATTCCTTCGATGACAATCGCATCCGCACCCGCGGCTTCGACTCGTTTGGCCAGCTTCGCACTGGGAATGACGGGGATGACTTTGACTCCGGCCGCATGCAATTTATCAAAATAAACCACAGGATTACCGGCCCCGAGAGTCACAAAAGCAACCTTTTCCTCACAAATCACATCGACAATTTCATCACGATTAGGCGCCATCAACATCACATTTACGCCAAAAGGTTTATCGGTCAGCGCTTTCGCTTTGCGGATTTCATCCCGGGTCCACTCGGTCGTACGTCCACCGGTTGCGATGATCCCGGCTCCACCGGCGTTTGATACGGCTGACGCCAGCTTAGACTCCGAAACCCAGGCCATAGCCCCTTGCAGGATCGGATATTTTATGCCCAAAAGCTCAGTTAACTTCGTCTTCATATAGATCTCCTTCTTTCCAATCATTGTTCTCGTCTCTGACTTAAGAATAACAC
>DATMYT010000300.1:0-9801 GCA_035560855.1 Negativicutes bacterium
ATGCCATACACCCCCTACGCTCCGTATGCTTTGCCGCTTTTAAACAAGCTGGCATTCATCAACATTTTTAGCAGAATTTTTGTTATGGTAATTGCGGTAAACATACTAAGAACGATGCCAAGTGTCAATGTAATGGCAAATCCCTTGATAGGGCCGGTTCCCAGGAAAAAGAGAATCACCGATGCAAACAGTGTCGTCATGTTCGAATCGAAGATTGTGGCAAATGCCCTGGTAAACCCAGCATCCATCGAAGCACGGAGTGTTTTTCCGGATCGATGCTCTTCCTTGAACCGTTCAAAAATCAATACGTTAGCATCCACCGCCATCCCCATCGACAGGATTATGCCCGCGATTCCCGGTAGTGTCAGTGTTGCATTAAGCATTTTCAAGCATATCAATAACAACACCAAATATAATAACAAGCTAACATTTGCAACAAAGCCCGCCAAGCGATAATACAAGAGCATAAAGGCCACAATCAGAATCGTGCCAACCATAAATGCCGTTTTGCTTTTCTCTTTGCTGTCATCACCGAGTGTCGGCCCAACAGTTCGGGTTTCCAAAACTTCCACTTTTACCGGCAAAGATCCTGAACGCAGCAGAATCGCGAGACGTTCCGCTTCTTCTTGGGTCTTATTTCCGGTAATGACGGCCTTGCCGCCCATGATGGGCTCATTGACAACCGGGTTTGTCAGCACTTGTTTGTCGAGCAAGATCGCGATATGCTTACCAACGTTTTTACTTGTCAGTTCGCCAAAGATTTTACCACCCTGTTCGGAAAACTCAAGTGCGACCAGACTCTGCTTGGACTGGTCAATCTGGGCACGTGAATCTTTCAGGTCCTTACCTGTCAGATACGTTTTTCCCGACTCATCCTGAAACTCAAGCAAGGCTGTTTTACCAATCATTTCAATAGCTTTTTCAGGATCTTTGACACCAGGCAATTCAATAATTATCCGGCGCTCGCCCTGTCTTTGGACGATTGGTTCGGTAAGTCCCAGTTCATTGATACGTTTTTCAATGATTTTGATGACCCGTTTTACAGCGTCTTCATCCACCTTGGCTTCCGGCGTATCCACCGCCTCCAGAACCACATGCGTGCCCCCCTGTAAGTCAAGTCCTTGCTTGACGGACAGTGCGAGCGGGGTGATGTAGTAACCACAGACGAGAATAATGATGGCTACTACGGCCAAAAACTTGGTTAGTGCTGCCGATCTCAAGTAGTTTCCCCCCAACCGTTCTTTTTTCAAACATGATTATTATAGTCTCTTGTCTGCAGGAGTGTCAATGAAAACGGCAACGTCACACACGATAAAGGTTTTATATTGTGTACCGTACCGTTCTGCATTCCATTTTATTTTCCGCCGTTCGATCACTGATACCCATGACAACAACCGTCATGTGATCCAAAGCCTCATATGAATCCAAAGCCATTGCGCGTTCCAGCAGCGAATCCGCAAGATATTGCGCATCTTCCGGACGGCTTTCTTCCAATTGCCTGACTAAGTTTTTCATTTCCAGACCGCGTCCTCGCTTGCGCCCGGCATTGAGTACGCCATCAGAAAAAGTGGCGACAATAAGTCCCTCTTCCAGGGGCCTTTGGATCGTTAATGGCTTCACATTTTTATTTGCACCAATGGACTGCGCCGGTTCATCATAAATATCAACCCCAAATTCATGGCGGACAAGTATCGGGCAGTTAGTATTGCGGCAAAGAAGCAAGTTTCCGTTTTCCGTATCCGCGCCAATCAGCGTCAGCGCTACCGAAAAATTTCCCTCCTGTACCGCGCTGAAATAATCAAAAACAGCACGAGCTACCGAACCGTCACGAACACCATCAACAAGGAGTTGCGCAGCCTTGAGAACCGCCATTGAACTTATACCGCTTACAGAGCGGCTTCCACCATGACCATCGGCCAAAACCACAGTCATGCCGCCAGCCGGACGCTCTATAACTTCCAAGCCATCGCCACGTCCTGTTGTTGTATATTTGTTTGTTTTTGCGATCCCGATCAGAATTTCCAAACGATTATCCCTCAATCACTTAAACGGATTTCTTCAATATAAAAAAAAGACAAAATGCAACCGTGACCGGCACATTTTGCCCAAATCCGCCATGTCGAAACAAGAAAATACTTATCGACGTTGACTGGTTTTTATTCCGCCGGTGTGCTGTTGCCGCGTGGAGGCTGTTGATGGCTTATGGCGGCTCTGGCAACCTCTACTTCAATTTTTTCTGCGATTTGAATTGTAGCGGATTTGTCATTCAAACGAATAATGACGCCATACATTCCGCCAATGGTTACGATCTTGTCCCCTTTTTTCAGACTGGACAAGAATTCGCTACGTTTTTTCTGTTCTTTTTTCTGGGGTCTCCACAGGATAAAATAGAACACTACCGCCATGAGGATCAGCGGCCAAGAACCTTGAATAAATTGATCAATTTCAGGAGAAATGGAAGGCAAATATCTCACTCCTTATCTTTCATATCTTAATGCTTATTCCACAAGCCCTCAGAGGATTCCTGCCTTACTCTGAAAAATTTACCCAGAAATTTCGTCGAAATGCATCAAAGCGATCTTCAATAATAGCCTCACGAATTCTACCCATCAGTCCAATTAAATAATGTAGATTGTGAATGCTCATCAGTCGCAGGCCAAAAATCTCGTCGCACCGGATCAAGTGGCGTAGATACGCCCGTGAATACGTTCTACACGTGTAGCAGTTGCATTCAGGATCTAATGGCCCGAAATCTTCCGTATATGCGGCATTGCGAATGACCACTCTACCCTGAGAGGTAATGGCCGTCCCGTTACGGGCTACCCGCGTAGGAAAGACGCAGTCAAACATGTCAATTCCATGCGCTACCCCCTCCACCAAGCAATCTGGTGTGCCCACGCCCATCAGATAACGAGCCTTCCCTTCCGGTAGATAGGGAGTAGTATGTTCAAGCATTTCATACATTAGGGGTTTGGGTTCACCGACGGACAATCCACCAATAGCGTAACCCGGAAAATCCATTTCAACCAAGGCTTCGGCGCTTTCCTGCCGAAGATCCTTGTACATGCCACCCTGAACAATGCCAAACAACGCCTGATCCTCCCGATGATGAGACGCTTTGCAGCGTCTTGCCCATCGCGTCGTCAAACGCATGGATGCACAGGCATACTCATAATCCGCCGGATACGGCGTACATTCATCAAAAGCCATCGCAATATCCGAGCCCAGATCCATCTGGATTTCCATGGATTTTTCCGGCGATAAAAACTGTTTGGAGCCATCCAGATGGGAACGAAACGCCACTCCTTCTTCACTTATTTTACGTAGATCACCGAGACTAAACACCTGAAATCCGCCGCTGTCGGTCAGGATTCCGCCGTCCCAATTCATGAATCGATGGAGTCCGCCAGCTTTCTTGACGATTTCATGGCCAGGCCTCAGAAACAAATGATATGTGTTGCCGAGGATCATCCCTGCGCCCATTTCTTTTAATTCTTCCGGCGACAAGGTTTTGACGGTCCCCTGCGTTCCAACCGGCATGAACATCGGTGTATCGAATGTTCCGTGCGGTGTATGCAGCCTTCCGGCACGTGCTCCCGTGATTGGACATTGTTTGATTAATTCATAGGTAACCGCTGGCATGGTTCGCTCCTTCCCTATCCTAAAAACATTGCATCACCAAAACTAAAGAAGCGATATTGCAATCGAACCGCTTCCCTGTATGCAGCCAACATATTTTCCTTGCCGGCAAAAGCGCTAACAAGCATTAGCAGTGTCGATTGCGGCAAGTGAAAATTAGTGATCAATGCATCAATAACCTTGAAATCGTAGCCCGGATAAATAAATAATTCGGACCAGCCGCTACCCGATTCCAGCTTTCCTCCAGCTGACGCCGATTCCAGAGTGCGCACCGCCGTGGTGCCTACCGCGACAATGCGTCCCCCCTGCTGTTTCGTCCGTCGAATCAGTTCCGCAGTTTCAGGGGATACGCTATAAAATTCGCGATGCATTACATGTTCCGCAATATTTTCAATGCGAACTGGGCGAAATGTACCAAGACCAATATTTAAAGTTATAAACGCAAAAGAAGCTCCCTTTGCCCGAACCTTGTCCATCAGTTCCGGTGTAAAGTGAAGGCCCGCCGTAGGCGCCGCTGCCGAACCTCGATCACGCGCATATACCGTCTGGTACCGGCTAGGATCTGCCAACTTTTGGTGAATATAAGGAGGAAGCGGCGTTTCTCCCAGTTTATCCAAGACTGTTTCAAACAAGCCCTCATAATGGAAACGAATGATACGACCGCCATACTCGGTAACATCCTTGACTTCGCAACGAAGAGTTTCGTCAAACACTACCTGTTGTCCCGGACGCATTTTTTTACCGGGTTTTACAAGCACTTCCCAGATGTCTTGTGACTGGCGGTGGAGTAAAAACACCTCCACTCTACCCCCTGTATCCGCACGTTTGCCAATGAGACGAGCCGGAATTACCTTCGTGTCATTGGCAACCAAAAGATCACCTGGTTTTATAAAGTCGACAATATTAAAAAAAGACTTGTGCTGCAAAGCACCGGTTTCACGATTTACCACCAACAATCGAGAAGAGTCCCGTGGTTCCACAGGGGTCTGGGCAATCAGGGCTTCCGGCAAATCATAGTCGAACTCACTGACAGTTAACATTTTAATACCACTTGTCGATCGCTACTCCTTGATAGTAATGTTTTAAAATCGATACATAATAATCGGACCCAGGATTAATTGCTTTTTCAGCCATAGTCTTGGCGCCCCATTGGGAGAACCCAACGCCATGTCCCCATCCAAACCCTTCGATAAAAATCGTTTCATTTTTTTGTCCGGTAATCCGGTGCATTCCAGCACGATCTGTAATCAACCCGCCAGAAGAAGCAGGAGGCAGATTGATCTGGATTTCTTTAGTGTCCCTATCACCGTAGCTATCAGTTATGTTGCTGTCGATGTTGGTCATCGGCACAGCCACATTGATATCAAACAATGTGCTTTGCAGCGACATCAGTTCACTGATTTTTTCCCCGGTCATGGAAGCGACCCCGTCTTTCCCAATAAACGTGATCGTCCTGATTCGGCCGGAAACACCACGATCCGGCGCGGCCATGGGAGCCGGCATGCGCTTCGAAAGTTCAATGGCGGACAGCGCCCCAATATTATACCCAGCGCTTTTTAACAAGCCTTCCAGTTCCTGCGGGCTGATTTTTTTCTGCCAGCGGAAATAAGGACTTGTCTGATCAGCGTCCTGCACACCGCGTAGATATGGATAGGCTTTAGTGAATACATTCTCACTGTTTTCGGTATAACCGCCGCTGCTCAGATGAGAATAGGCGGCGACCAGATATCCTTGATGAAGTATAACCAATCCGCGGGTATCTTCAATTGCTTTTAAAATTTTCGGATCTTCTCCGGTCTGCCCTTCATAAACTTGGCAGTCACTTGTGTCGCAGAGATCAAACCCCTCATTTTTATGCCGTCCGACATTATACAATGCGAATGTCCGCATTGCGACTGCCTGCGCTTTTATTGCCTGTTCCGGCCATTCCGGCGAAAGGCTCCGAACTAATACTCCATATACATATTCATCCACCGTCAAACTATTTACAGCCGTCATTCCCGTCGCTCCCTGCGTCCGGAAAATCTCAACCGTTCCCCGATAACGGCGATTGTTCACCTCTATCAAGCGATCTTCCCGCTCCATACTCTTCGTTTTTTGAGGTGTAATTTGCAGACGGTCGGCAGCCACCTCGGCGTTGTTGATGACAAACTTCCCTTCGCGCAATCCAATCCGAGCTTTCACACCCGCCGCAAATTCCCCCAGCACCTTCCCATCGTCTGCATTGATAATCGCATAACCGCCATTACTGCCAGCCAAAATTCCAAACTGCTTCGTCATGAGGCCAATCCGTAATAATGGGCTATAGGTACTGGCCTGCGCTGCATATGCATTGGCAAAATCAATTCCGCCCATTAAAAGAACCAGCGCCAGTTGGATTATCAAAATGCGAAAACACCACCGCATTCTTTTCATCAGCAAATCCCCTCCAAGCAATTCTCTTCCACTCTAACGACGAGAAAAGAAGAGATTGAGTATCACTGTCAGAACCACACTGACCACAATCGAAGTCACAACTGGAAAATGAAAACTGAAATTTTCCCGTTCAATATGAATGTCACCCGGAAGTCTTCCCAAGGCAGTATATTTACTTCCAAAGTAGATGACAACACCTGCAATAAACAGCAGAACCCCAAAGATCATTAGCGTTTTGCCGATTGAATCGACTCCATTACCGAACATCAGTCAGTTTTCCTCTCTATTCATTTTTCCTTACAATAGCGTTCCTTCTCGCTAAAAATACATCCGCAATAGGGTTGGCGATACATCAGACGTTCGCAGCTAATTTTGACGCCTTCTTGCCAACCAGGACGAAAATCCATATAAAAGAAATCCACGCCCTCTTCGGCTCCGACGCGTTCCGCAACCTGCCGGATAAGATCATGTTTTTGGTAGGGACTGACCAAAAGTGTGGTGGTGAAGGCATCACATCCAAGTTGCTTTGCTTGACGGGCAGCCAAGTGAAAGCGCATCTCATAGCACCCTTCACAACGAATCCGATCAGTGCGCATCGCTTCGGTCAGAAACTCTTCCAATAGATAGCGGTCGTCAACAATTAACGGCAACTCAACTGCCGCTGCATACTCTTTTAATGTATCCAGACGGCGCTCGAACTCCTTGAATGGGTGAATATTGGGATTGAAAAAATATCCCTGAAGCTCATGTCCCATTTCCCGAAGCTGGGCTATTGGTGAAATAGAGCACGGGCCGCAGCATATGTGCAGCAAAAGTTTCATGAGCTATCGATCCTTCCACAAGGGTTCTTGTCGTTCTTCGCCATTTTCCGTCCGGCAGGGAATCCCTAGATGACGATAAGCGGCGGCAGTCACCGCTCGCCCCCGCGGTGTGCGGTTCAGAAAACCCATCTGTAATAGAAAAGGTTCATAAACATCCTCGATGGTTTCCGTTTCTTCACTGACCGCTGCAGCGATAGTATCCACGCCGACCGGTCCGCCATTGAATTTTTCAATGATCGTCGACAAAATACGACGATCGGTACGATCCAGTCCACAGGCATCCACTTCCAGCATTCCCAGTGCCTTATCGGCAACTTCCCGCGTAATCACATCACGCCCATCGATCAAAGCGAAGTCACGTACGCGCTTCAGCAGTCGGTTTGCCACACGGGGCGTACCTCGGGCCCGACGGGCAATTTCTTCCGCGCCGCCCTTTTCAACCGATACATTCAATACTTCAGCTGCTCGAGTCACGATTTGCAGCAAGGCAGTTGGGCCATAATACTCCAGGCGGCACATTACTCCAAAACGATCGCGCAACGGAGATGCCAACGCGCCCGCGCGGGTCGTCGCGCCAATCAACGTGAACTTCGGTAAATCCAGCCGGATGGAACGGGCGCTAGGACCTTTACCAATAATAATATCCAACGCGTAATCTTCCATCGCCGGATACAAAACTTCCTCAACACTACGGTTCAAGCGATGAATTTCATCAATGAACAGCACATCTTTTTCGCCGAGATTGGTCAGCAAAGCCGCCAAATCTCCGGCTCTTTCGATGGCCGGGCCTGATGTAATCCGAAGATTAACCCCCAGCTCATTAGCAATAATGCCGGCTAGTGTAGTCTTGCCCAATCCGGGCGGCCCATGCAGCAATACGTGGTCCAATGCTTCACGCCGCGCGAGAGCTGCCTGAATAAAAATGGACAGATTCTGTTTGACCTGATCCTGACCTATATATTCCACAAGCCGACGCGGACGAAGACTCAGCTGCCAGGTGTCAGCTTCCTGCTCCGGTGCGGCTATCATTCGTTCTTCCTCCATGCTACCTCCCGCCTATTTCACGCAAAACTGATCGAATCAACGCTTCCGCCGTTTTTCCGTCACCCGATAGTTTTCGCAGACGAGGCAGGATTTCTCCTTGTTGGTAGCCCAAAGACACCAAGGCCGCCAACGCCTCATCAAACGGAGTTCCTTCCCCGCAGGCCATCGAATCGGACGTCTGATCCAGCGATGCATCTACGCCAATTTGTCCGATCTTGTCCCGTAACTCCAACACGATACGTTCCGCCGTCTTTTTGCCAACTCCCGATATTCGGGTCAAGGCCGCCAAGTCATTCCGACCGATAGCCGAACGAATCCCTTCCGGTTTCATGCCGGAAAGAATGGCCAGCGCCATTTTGGGACCGACCCCCGTTACCGTGAGCAACAATAAAAACATCTCATGTTCTTCCATGGTAAAAAAACCGAACAGCAGCATAGCATCTTCCCGCACGTTCAGATACGTAAAAAGTTTTGTATCCATACCGCAGGACAATTTATCACGGGTGGAAACAGGAATAAAGACCCTGTATCCGACTCCCTGCACATCGATATAGCAGGTTTCAGACAGCAGCTGGTCTACCGTGCCGCGAAGATAACCGATCATATTCTCTTCTCAACCCCGCCAGATTTTTTCGACTGAACTGGAATGGGCGCTGCAAATAGCAATCGCCAAAGCATCCGCTGCATCATCAGGCGTCGGTTTTTTTTCCAGACAAAGTAACCTTTGCGTCATATAGGTAACCTGTTCCTTGGTTGCTTGCCCGTATCCGACCACTGCCTGTTTTACCTGAAGCGGCGTTGGTTCCAAGAGCGGAATTAAATTTTTCTCTATCGCCAGGAGAATGACGCCCCGTGCTTCGCTGACCGTCATCGCCGTCGTTACATTGCGATTGAAAAAAAGTTTTTCAACACCCACAACATCTGGATGTTTTTCGTGAATCAATTCATCGAGTCGATCATAAATAACCTTCAGCCGTTCACTCCGGCGCATTGACGGAGTGGTCCGAATCACACCGAATCCTGCGTTATGCAGTGAGTTTCCATTTAACTCAACAAAGCCGTATCCACATATTGCATTTCCCGGGTCGATCCCCATGGCCAGCAAAGCGCCGCCTCCTAAATCTGTTGCCTATTCCTCTTCCTCGTCATCCGGCACATCAAAATTACCATATACATTCTGCACATCGTCCTGCTCTTCCAATGCATCGACCAAGCGCATCAATTTAGCTGCATCAGCGCCTTCAAGCGCTATGGTGGTTTCTGGAATCATGCTGATTTCTGCAGACTCCCATTTAATTTTAGCAGCCTCCAAGGCATTAACAAGGCTTTCAAAATCTTCCGGCGCGCAGGTCACTTCAAATTGCTCGCCCTCGCTATCCATATCTTCAGCGCCTGCATCAAGCACAATTGCCAACAAATCGTCATCCTTAAGTTCCGGCGTTTTCTCGATTATTACGAGGCCTTTTTTCTGAAACATCCAGGATACGCATCCCGATTCTCCCATGTTTCCGCCGTGCTTGGAAAATATGTGCCGCATCTCAGCCGCCGTCCGATTCCGGTTATCCGTCATGGTTTCCACAAGCAACGCGACCCCGGCGGTCCCATATCCTTCATAAGTTATTTCTGCATAGCTGGAACCTTCAAGCGTTCCCAACCCTTTCTGAATCGCCCGCTGAATGTTTTCCTTGGGAATATTGTTTTCCTTAGCGTTCTGCAGCGCAAGTTTAAGGCGCATATTTCCAGTAGAATCAGCGCCACCAATTCGTACGGCAGTCGTAATTTCGCGACTAATCTTGGTGGTAACAGCACCGCGAACCGCATCGGTCTTACCTTTTTTTCGCTTTATATTCGCCCATTTTGAATGCCCTGACATGTATTATAC
>DATMYT010000301.1:0-3398 GCA_035560855.1 Negativicutes bacterium
ACGCGGGAAATGGTTTGAATCGCGTTAATACCCCTAACCTCTTTATCTAAAAACAGCGTATGCAGCCTCTTCTCATCAAAACCGGTTTGCAGTTTGGCTACCACGATCATTAGGCCATTCTTCTTTTGCGCAAAGCTTTCCATGACTCTCTCTTCACTCAAACCGCCGTTAAGACCAGAGGCGCTTTGCTCGTCCTGATTACTCGAATAGACAATATGAATGGGCGCTTCAGCGTATTTAGCATGTTTGGGTTCCTTAACCAGGGCTTGAAAATGCCTGTTCACCGCTTCGTGGTAGGCAATCGCGGCTTTAATTGAATACACGGCCAGCATCGCTTTACCGGTTCCGCGTATTTGGCGGTATACATCTTTCACTAGCAAATCAGCCACATATTTAGCAATGGCATCAATGCGCTCCCGGTTTTCATAAATCTGTTTTTTCTGGGCGTCTTTATATTCCTGCTCGGTGAGTCCCTCCAGTAGATTGCTGGGCAGATCAAATAACATCTTGGAAGCTACCGGCACGATATTCTTGAGTGGGTTGAGAATAAAGCCATCTTCTATCGCTTCCATCATAGTGTAAGAATCAAAGGGTCGCCACAGTTTTTCGCTTTCGGCATACCCGCTAAATTCTCCAAACCGCGCCAAGGAATGATCGTTGGGCGTTGCGGTAAAACCGATGATTAGATTCTTCTTTTTGCGGGCTTGAGAATACTCTGCATCGTGATCAAAGGGAGCCTGCATCTCATCAAAGATGCTTATCATTTCATCATGCTGGTCACCGCTGTTGGACCGGTGTATCTCGTCAATCAAAAAAACGATACGCATCTTGGCTAGCTTTTGCAATATTTCGGCATCGAGCATCTCGCGCACGGAGCCAAACTTTTGTAGATTGACAATCACCAAGCGGGTATCAGATGCCAGTGCCTCTTGAAAAGTTTTCTTATTATTGGCCTCGACGTACATACGGTTGTCAATGTTCATGTTGAGCAGTTTGGAATCAATCTGACTGCGCAGCTGCAGGCGATCCACCACAATCATGATCTTATCGTATACATACTCCCCATTGCGGCGCAGGTCTTTAAGCTGCAGGGCCGACCAGCCGATAATATTGGATTTGCCAAATCCGGCTGCATACTGCAGCAGCAATGAGTACACATTCTTATTGTTGGAATAGGCCTTGCGTTTTTCCAGTAGCTCCTTTCTCTTGGCTTCGGATACGCCCACCAACTGTTTTTCCAGCAGCTTCTCAAAATAATCGTCTTCCTGCTCATGAGCCAAAAACTCATCGATTTTGGCTACGATCTTATCGGTGCCAAACTTTTGCTTGGGCCGTGGTGAGATCAAGGTTCCCTGCTCGCTTTTTAACTCCTTTCCGGTTTTGGTGACATAGACATCACGCTCAATAAAGTTGTAATACAAAATCTCCTTTTCAATAAACCCCTTGCCATAGAGCACGGTAAACAGCTCTTTGAGCTTGTCTTTTTTATCGGCATCGGGATTTAGGAGTGGATAAGGCTTGAACGCAGCATTGGCCTTTTTCTCGATCTCTTCCCGGTCAAATTTACCCTCACGGCAGGTGGCGAGTATCTCGTCAAAATAATCGTCGATGCTACGCATAACATACGTTTCACCAATATCGGTGGTAGTGATATGAATCGCTTTTTGAAAAACCTTCAAGAAGTCTTTACGGTACGCATCTTTCTCTTTTTCACTCAGCATACTATTGCTGTCAAAATACTGAAAATAGGTTTTGACCGCTTCAAAATAATCCTTAATCACTTTGCCGCGTCCGTTTTTGCTGGCGTTCTGATTGGTGTAGTTAGATTTTAGTTCGCTATAGCCCAGATAAATGCCATTCACAAACAGGGTAATATCCGGGCGGAACAAAAATATCACCTGGCCCTGGTAGCTGTATTTATAGGGCAGTTCTTGCACCACTGAAAATATATTTTCATCAAACAGGGCATTGTTATGGATCACGCTGTCGCCGGTATAAAACAGGTTTAATTTCACCCCCTGCAGGGTGATGGACTTATTGGCATTGATAAACAAGGCCATATTGCGGCTACTGGCGCTGCGCTCCTGGATTAGTTCAATCAAATCCTTCAGTAATTGATGCTGGTCACCACTGTATTTTTTCAGCAAGATTTCGTAAGGCTTTTTATTCAGCTCGCTTTGACAGATGAACTCCTGCAAATCCTCTTCGATAATCAAAGAATTGGTTACAGTATTGGCCTTTACCTCGCCGTATCCCAGGCTTACTCTGAAGAAAGGCAATAAAAATTTATCCTGCAGGTGGAGCTCATTCATGCTTTTTCTCCTTCCACGGCAACCTTGATCTTACCGGTAACGACATCGTTAATCAGGGTTTTGCGCAGTTCCCTGAGTTTATCAATTTGGGTATTGATGGTTTCGATAATCCGTTCAATGTGGGTGGTTTTTGTGTCCAGGTAATCTGAAATGAATTTTTGTTCTTCGAACTCAGGAAAAGCAAAGCCAATCGCCTTCATTACCGAATATTTTGTTGTCCATAAATCATCAACTATGCCACGCCCAACGCGGTAGAACTCCTCTATAAATCGATAGGATCTAAATAAATGGTGTAGATATTTTCCATAGAATTTTTTTCTGGGAGCTAATACGATATTAATTACCGACACAGATCCATCAATTTCTGAAACCCCTGATGAACCTCTACGGTCTGACCTACTATTGATAACGAAATCATTAACCGCTACACGTTTTCGATTGTCGTTGTGATCCGTCTTCGCAGCCGTTTCCAACTGAGGAACAATACCTTTCATCGTTACTGAGAGTGGGGGATAGTCCGTATCGTTTACAACTTCCCTCCGCTCTTCGAAAGCCGTACCAATCCTTTCAATAGCCCAATGCTTAGGCACTTCCCCAATCCACTCAACCCCGCAATCTTTCATCGCTGCAGTTTTATTTAAACCACGAGTGACGGTTTCATTAATGAGGGATTGTTTGAGCTCGCCGTATAAGATTGCCTTCTGGGTGAGTAGGTCTATTTTGCTATCAATTTGCGCGATTTTAGTGTCTAGGTAATCGGCAATGGCTTTTTGTTCGGGGAGTGGTGGAATAGTGACCCATAACCTTTTTATTGCTTCTTGATTAATATTGGGGTCTTTTCTAGCGCTATCGGCAAACATCTCTCAATGCGGGCGAAAATATTGCACATAATACCAAAAATAGATAGAACATACGCGTTTTTCGTGAGGCAATACCGCACATACAGATTGGTTAATTGTAACTTTATCTCGAAGGATTGAATTTTTACCAATCGTCCCCATTCCACCATACATTGCTAATAGAACACTATTTACAGGAATGGATTTAAGCCCATAGTGTTTTAATGCCAAATCAGTAACTTTGTAT
>DATMYT010000302.1:0-2290 GCA_035560855.1 Negativicutes bacterium
AATATATTGCGCTAATTATTGTACTCATACTTTCTACTGTTGCGGTTTCTGTTGCCGTTGCCGTGCCGCTTGCTCTTCAGAACCCGACAGTACCTTCTGGCAATATTGCTTCTACCGACACCTCTTATCTGTTTATGTTGAAAAGCAGTGACAAAGATAATTTTCTTCTCACTACGATGGCCGATCGGCGGATGGTGAAATTGCAAGTTGTCTTGGAACTTGATAAATCCTTAGAACCTAAAGATCTGAAAAAGCCAGATCGTCAGTTGTTGGTGTTGCAAGATTCTCTGTTGCGTGTTATCCGCGCTTGTAGCAGTGAAGAACTTTCGGCGCAAAACCAAGGCGCTTTCAAGAAAAAAATTACGGACACTGCTTCTCAACTGCTTGGGAAACGTTCCGTGCACGGCGTATATTTGACCGGAGTCACCGTCCAGTAACTGCACTTGTTCTGATTATTTATTCATCATTAAAAGTCCGCTATAATGTGCGGACTTTTTTATTTTCCCCTATACTTTTTTGCCTGTGATACAATATTTTTATGATGGATGTAATCGTAGCCGAAAAATTAGAAAAATATTATGACGGTTTTCACGCGCTGAAAGGTGTTTCGTTTACCATTCGAGAAGGAGAATGTTTTGGCTTACTGGGCCACAATGGCGCGGGAAAGTCAACCACCATGAAAATGATTTATGGCTTATCAACTGTGGAGTTAGGCCGTCTCAGCATCTTTGGTCAACCTATTTCTCTAACTCCCCCCGCAATCAAGCATTGTCTCGGTGTCGTACCTCAGGAAGACAATTTGGACCCCGACTTGCCTGTGCTAGAAAATCTCGAAGTATACGCTGGATTATTTGGCGCCAGTCGGCGGCAGGCAAAAGAAGTAAGCCGTGAAATGTTGGCTTTCATGGGGTTGGAGTCAAAAGAGCACAGTCTGGTGGATACACTCTCCGGCGGGCAAAAACGCCGCCTGATAATCGCCAGGGCTTTGATCAATCATCCCCGATTGCTGCTTCTTGATGAACCGACAACCGGTCTGGATCCGCAGGGCCGCCATCTTGTCTGGCAAAAATTGCGCAGCCTCAAAAGTGAAGGTGTAACGCTTATTTTGACTACTCATTATATGGAAGAGGCTGCCCAGCTATGCGACAGATTGATCATTATGCACGAAGGACTGGTTCTAACAGAAGGAACGCCGACCGAATTGGTCGACGCCAATGTTTTGTCCCATGTCATCGAAATCCGTACACCTCTTGACACGATTCCAGACGACATCAGCGAAAAAGTCCGACAGTTCGGTGGAGAATCTTTGCAGGTAATGGACGGCCTGTTCCTGTATGCGAACGATGGCAAAGCATTATGGCAGCAACTCGACAAATGGGGCTTGCCCCAACACGCCTGTTTTCTACGCCGTTCCACATTGGAAGACGTGTTTTTGAAACTTACCGGTCGAGGAACCGAAGAATGATCGGCGCGGTTCGAGTCCTACAACGCCATTGGCGGGTATTCGTTCGCACTTGGCGGCACAATTTGATGTACAACGTCGCCGAGCCTTTGTTATACCTGGCTGCGATGGGATTTGGTCTAGGAGCGTTGGTTCAGCAAGTTGAGGGCATGACCTATCTGCAATTTCTCGCACCCGGCATGGTGGCTCTTTCCGCTATGTATTCGGCCACATTCGAGTGTACTTATGGTACTTTTCTGCGACTATATTACCAGAAAACGCTCCAGGCCATCCTGGCCGGACCGGTCACCGTGCGGGATGTAGTCTTTGGCGAACTGCTATACGGCACATTGAAAAGCGTTTTGTTCGGCGCCGTCATTTTGGCCGTCGTAACCATGCTGGGTCAAATCCGTTCGCCAGCAGCTTTGTTCATCCCAATTTTCCTATTCTTGCCTGGAGCATTGTTCTCCGTGCTGGCCGTCGCCTATACCGGATATATCAAAAACATCGACCATCTCAATTATTACATCACGCTAGTCATTATGCCTTTTTTCCTGTTCGGCGGGCTGTATTTTCCGGTCAGTACCCTGCCGGACTGGGTACAGCAACTTAATTGGGTCAATCCTTTATTTCATAGTGTTGAAGTATGCAGAGCTTTATCCGCCGGTCAACTATCATACGATCTATGGATTCATGTAGCAGTGCTTCTATTCATGCTTGTAGCGCTGATACCCCTGCCACTTCGTCTGATGAAGAAGCGCTTGATTTCCTGACCCGATAACCAACCTTGGACAACGTAAAAACGGTTCGTCGGATAAAGCAACCGACGAACCGTTTTTATCTGTCCAC
>DATMYT010000303.1:0-12717 GCA_035560855.1 Negativicutes bacterium
AGATAGGGTTGTTTTTTCATTTTGTCATGGAAACTGGGAATTTGGGCAGGAAGTATGGCGCGGCCTGACGAAATAAAACATGTTGAATAGTCGGATTGTGTGCGTGCGTAATGCATACAAAAATCATAATGGAAAGGACTGGTACCCGATGAAGATCATTCTGCTCGCGGGGGGCGGTGGGACACGCCTCTTTCCGCTTTCACGCGCCCGCTTTCCGAAACAGTTTTTGAAGGTGACCGGAGACGAATCTTTGTTTGCCCAGACTGTGAAAAGGTTTTTGGCGGTTACGGAGGCTCGAAACCTTGTGGTTATTACCAATCAGATGCACGAACATCTGGTGAAGGCTGAGCTTGCCTCCTGTGGGGCGGCGGATGCTCATGTGGCTTTGGAACCAGAAGGACGCAATACCGCGCCTGCTATCGCACTGGCTGCGGCTTATTGCCGGGACAAGCTAGGGGCAATGGAGGATGAGGTACTGTTCGTTACTCCCTGCGATCACGTGATTCGTCCCGTGGACGTGTTTGCCGCCGGGGTGCTTGCCGCTGTGAAGCTGGCAGAACAGGGAAGTATCGTGACATTTGGCGTAAAACCGTCGTCGCCGGAGACCGGCTATGGGTACATACAAGCGGGTGCTTCCATTAATGGGGCGTTTGTCGTGAATTCTTTTCGCGAAAAACCTGATTTGGAAACAGCCGAGAAATATGTTGCGGCTGGCAACTATTTTTGGAATTCCGGCATGTTCGCCTTCACGATGGGACGATTTCTGCAGGAACTGGCAGTGCAACAGCCGGACATCAGCGCATTGACATCACAACCGGTAGAGACGGTGCTGGAACAGTTCGGGCAAATGCCGGATGTGTCCATTGATTACGGCATTATGGAGAAGGCCGCCGATGTGTTGGTCATTCCTCTGGTGGCCTACTGGAACGACATTGGTTCCTGGGATGCGATCTACGATGTGCTCGGTAAGGATAAGGACGGCAATGCAGTCAATGGCGATTGTATCAATATCGATTGCACCAATACTCTAATGCTGTCGCACCGCCATCTGGTGGCAGGCATCGGGCTGGAAGATTTGCTCGTGGTCGAGACGGCGGACGCTATCTTGGTGGCGAAAAAGGGCGAGTCGCAGAAGGTGAAGGATGTCGTGACTCTGCTGAAAAGCAAGGGACGGCGGGAGGCCAGCGAGCATCTGACCGATTACCGACCATGGGGCAGTTACACGATTCTGGGCGAAGGGTTGGACTACAAGATCAAGCGGATTGTAGTGAATCCGGGGCAAGTACTCAGTTTGCAGATGCACCATCATCGTAGCGAACACTGGGTGGTCGTGAATGGAACGGCTCTCGTGACGATCGGTGACCACGAACAGTTGGTGTGCGACGATGAAAGTGTGTTTGTACCGCAAACAGTGAAACATCGATTGTCCAATCCCGGCAAGGTGCCGCTGGTACTTATCGAGGTACAGAGCGGTCGTTATCTGGGAGAAGATGATATCGTTCGGTTTGAGGACGTATATGGCAGGGCTGGCAAATGACTGGCGCAAGGACAGTGTGGAAATCGGGGAAAATCAGGGGGGTTGACGCGTGAGCAAGATTAAATTTGGGACTGATGGATGGCGGGGTGTGATCAGTGAGGAGTACACCTTTGCCAATGTGCGGCTGGTGGCGGCCGGGATTGCGGAATGGGTACGGCGTCGCGAGGAGCAGGCGAAGGGGATCGTGGTCGGCTATGATGCGCGTTTCTTGTCGGCGAAGTATGCACAGGACTGTGCAGCTGTGTTGGCGGACGAAGGGATCAAAGTGTGGTTGTCTTCGGAAATGCTATCGAGCCCGGCTTTGACCTGGCAGGTGAAGGATCGACAGGCCGCAGGCGGTGTGATGATCACGGCGAGCCATAATCCTCCAGAGTACAACGGATTGAAGTTCAAGGCGTCATTTGGAGGTTCGGCATCGCCGGAGCTGGTGGCGGAAATCGAGTCCTGCGTCAATCGGTTGGAGGGAGAGAAGGCGGTCATTCCCAAGATTCCATTGCCGGCATCGGTGGAGGTTTTTTCCGCGCAGCAGACATATCTTGACCATGTTCGACAGATGTTGGATCCGGAAATTTTGATGACCTTCAAGAAAAAGATTGTGTTTGATGTGATGCACGGATCGGCGCAAGGCTATCCGTCTGATCTAGCCAAGACTTATGGGCTGGATCTTACAGAGGTTCGCAGCAGCTATGATCCGATGTTTGGCGGCGTGAACCCGGAGCCGATCGAGAAGAATCTCGATGCATTGCGGCAGGTTGTACTGGAACAAAAGGCCTATATTGGAGTGGCGACGGATGGGGACGGAGATCGCATCGGAGCGATTGATGCGGATGGGCGCTACATTACCCCGTATCAAATTTTTTGTTTGTTGATGAAATATCTTTATGAAAAAAAAGGCCTGCGAGGACTGGTAGTGCAGACATTGACGCTGTCGGAGCAAGTGAAGCGCCTGAGCGAGAAATATGGCCTGCAGACGCGCCAGACTCCGGTCGGGTTCAAGTATGTGGCCGAGCTGATGCTCAAAGAAGATATCCTGATTGGCGGCGAGGAGTCCGGCGGCATTTCAGTGAAGGGATACATTCCGGAACGGGATGGGATTCTGCTCGGATTCTTGCTTGTCGAGGCTTCGGCGGCTTACGGAAAAACATTGGGACAACTGCTCGACGAAATGGCCGGGGAGTTGGGAACGTTTTTCTATGATCGCCGGGACTTGCATCTGGATATGGCGCGCAAGGAACGTCTGATGAATGGACTGGAAATTGCGGCGCCTCAGGCAATCGGCGGTAAGCCGGTGCTGGAGGTTAATGTCGGGGACGGGACGAAGCTGAATTTCGCCGATGGTTGGGTGATTTTCCGGGGATCAGGCACTGAGCCGATCGTGCGTGTTTATTGTGAAGCGCAGAGCGCCGAGGCCGTGCAGGAGATTTTGAAGGGAGCAGTGGACTATGCAGAAAAAGCGTAGCATTCGTACGGCAGTTATCCCGGCGGCTGGGCTTGGGACGAGATTTTTACCGGCGACCAAGGCGCAACCCAAGGAAATGTTGCCTATCGTGGATAAGCCCTGTATCCAGTATATTATTGAAGAAGCGATAGACTCGGGCATTGAGGACATCCTGATCATTACCGGACGCAACAAACGCGCCATTGAAGACCATTTCGACCGTGCGGTGGAGCTGGAAATGACGCTGAAGGCCCAGGGAAAATATGATTTGCTTGGGTTGGTGCAGGAGTTGTCGCGGGTGACGATCCACTATGTGCGTCAGAAGGAACCAAAGGGATTGGGACATGCGGTATTGTGCGCCAAACATTTCGTCGGCGATGAGCCCTTTGCGGTGTTGTTGGGCGATGATATCATGGATGCAGAAGTGCCGGTATTGAAGCAATTGATGGACGTATATGAAGATTGCGGCGGGTCGGTGCTCGGCGTTCAGGAGGTGCCGCTGGATCGCGTGTCGAGCTATGGCGTGATAAAGCCTACTCCGATTAAGGAACGGCTGTGGCGGGCCGACGATTTGGTAGAAAAACCGACGATTGAGGAAGCGCCGTCACGACTCGCGGTTCTGGGCCGCTACATCATTTCCCCGGAAATCTTTGAGATTTTGGAAACAACGGAACCTGGACGGGGTGGCGAGATCCAACTGACGGATGCGCTAAAAAAACTGTCTGAGAAGGAACCTGTGTATGCCTATGAATTCGAAGGTCGTCGTTATGACGTGGGCGACAAGCAGGGATTCCTTGAGGCGACGGTCGATTTCGCCCTGAAACGTCCGGATCTGCGTGAGCCGTTCCTGAGCTATCTGCGGCAAACTGTCGGTCGGGAAACCGATCAGTGAGGCGATGACACATATGAACGTTTTGGTGACAGGCGGGGCTGGGTATATTGGGTCGCATGCCGTGCGGGAACTAGTGTCGGCGGGGCACGGGGTCGTGGTGTACGACAATCTGGTGAAGGGGCATCGCGCTTCCGTACCGGCGGGAGTACCTTTCGTGAAGGGAGATATCCGCAATGCGGCGGTGTTGGCGGAGACCTTCGAGATTTTTCCCATCGATGCGGTGATGCATTTTGCGGCGGCAAGCGAGGTCGGCGAGTCAATGGCGGATCCGGCGAAGTACTACCGGGATAATGTGGCGGCGACGCTGTCTCTATTGGACTCACTGAATAAGGCGAATATAAAAAAAATCGTGTTCTCCTCGACGGCGGCGGTATATGGTGAGCCGGATTCTTGTCCCATCGGCGAGAATGCGACGCTGCGTCCGACCAATGTCTACGGGCGCACTAAATTGGTTATCGAGGGCATGTTGTCTGATTTTGCGATGGCCTATGATTTTTCGTATGTCGCTTTGCGCTATTTCAACGCGGCAGGCGCACTGCCAACGGGCGGCGTGGGTGAAGACCATTCCCCGGAGAGCCACCTGATCCCGTTGATCTTAAAAACGGCGCTCGGTCAACGTGCTGCGATTTCAGTATATGGCACGGACTATCCAACACCGGACGGCACCTGCATTCGGGATTATATTCATGTGACGGATCTGGCGAGCGCCCATGTGTTGGCGATTGAGCATCTGATGGCGGGAGGGGCGCCGCGGACCTACAATCTCGGTTCCCAGAACGGATTTTCCGTGAAGGAAGTAATCGACAAGGCAAAAAAAATCACCGGCATTGATTTTCCGGTAGTGGAAGCGGCGCGTCGCGCAGGCGACCCGGCGGTGCTGGTGGCGTCTTCGGCGAAGTTCCAGCAGGACTTTGGCTGGCAGATGCGTTACAGTGACCTTGATACGATTCTGCGCACCGCCTGGGCTTGGCATCGCAGCCATCCTGACGGATACGCGGAAAGTAAATAAAAAAGTCTCCAGGAGAAGATCCGGGGCATGAGATAAGCGGAGGTTAAGCAACGCGTCGAAGCGTTCTCATGCCCCGGATCTTCTCCCGTCCCGCCTCTTCTCCCGCGTTACTTCTTCCTATCCGTACTGAATTCCATACTGAATTTTCACGAATGTCTGTGACTAATAATTACTGGAGGTGCGTTTCATGTCCGACACGACGTTGCAACTGTCTTCCGGGTTTGCCTTTGACTATGAAAATTTGTATGGTGAGGGAAAAGTAACGGCAGCTGAGGTCGCAGCACTTGCCGACAGAACTGCCGCCGCACATCAGGCGATTGAGCATATGCGTTTGACTGGCGAGGTGAAGGCTCATCTGTCGAAAGACGGGACTCCGGAGAAGGTGCTGTTCACCCAGCTCCCTTATGTTGAGCCCGGCCATCTCAATTCGCCTGACTCCATAGCAAGATTGAAAGCGTTCGGGGCTTCGCTGAAAAACAAAGTGGATGCGGTTGTTTCTTTCGGTATCGGCGGGTCTTATTTAGGCAATAAAGTGTTGTTCGACGTGCACTGCGGTGAGTTCTGGAACTTGCAGACGGTAGAGGAACGCGGCGGATGGCCAAAACTGTATTTCTCAGGAAATAATCTGGACCCCCGGCGTACTGGTGAGTTGATTGCTCAGTTGGAGCGGGAGGCGCGCCAGAAGACACACCATCATCCGAATCAGCTGTATCGGGTTTGTCTCGTCGTGATTTCCAAATCCGGCTCGACGATCGAAACAACGGCGACGTTCATGGCGCTTTATGATTCGTTGCGTCGACTCACGCCTCCGGTCGAGGTGCAGGTTGTAGCTGTGACTGATCCGGCCGAGGGCGCGCAGGAAACGGTGCTGCATCGCTTGGCGCGGACGCATGGCTGGCAGACCTTCTGCGTCCCGGATGGCGTAGGGGGGCGGTTCAGTATTTTTGCCGAAGTCGGGCTGGTGACCGCAGCCTGCATCGGGGTTGACATCGACGCATTTTTATCGGGCGCGCGGGCCATGGACGAAGCGTGCCGGAGTACCGATATTTATAAAAATCCAGCACTGCTCAATGCGACGCTGAAGTATCTTGCAGCGGAAAAACACGGTCGTAGGCTTGAGGTTTTCATGCCGTACGCCGATTATCTAAAATCGGTATCCGAATGGTATATCCAACTGTTGGCTGAGTCGCTGGGCAAACGCACGGATCGGCAGGGGCATCCGATATACTATGGTCGCACGCCCATCGTAGCAGTGGGAACAACGGATATGCACGCTCAGACACAGCAGCATCAAGACGGAGCGAAGGACAAGGTGGTCCAGTTTTTGCGTCTTAAAGACTGGGGGCGCGATATTACCGTGCCGGATGTCTTTCTCGAAGAGCCAGTTGCCGCCAAATTCGCAGGAATCTCTTTGTCGGCGGCGCTAGAAGTGGCGCGGGAATCGAATGCCGAAGCATTGGCCGCTGATGGTCGGTTCAGCGCGGTCTTTGTTTTGCCCAAATTGTCGCCGTTTCATCTTGGCGAGTTGCTCTATCTGTTGGCGCTGTCGATCGCATATGAAGGCGAATTAGCGGATGTGGACGCTTTTGACCAGCCGGGAGTGGAAGCTTATAAGAAAATCATGGGTCCGAAGATAGCAAGGCTGAAATAAAAGAAATTCCACAGAATACAGGAGTTTTTTGCTTACCGTTGAATTATGTAAATTAGATATAGTAGTATTACATAGCCACGAAGGGATTATGCCACAGGGATATGGATGATCAAAGAAAACGGTTGCTTGTTAGTGTATTGTTTGGTGTAGCGACCATTGCCGCTACCGTGCTTTGGACGGAATCCTATCCAACAGTCCCGATGTCTCCAACGACTGTCGTTTCAGCCGTTTCCCCAAAAGCCGCTATTACTGTTCAAACTCCCACGATGCCTAGAGGTGCTGAAAGCGTCAGGCTAACGGTGCGTGACATTTTTTCACCACCGGTCGAATATTCGACGCTTTTGCCAGTGCCAAGCAATGACATAGCGCATAGCGTCAGGCAGACGGTTTTAACCGGACCGGCACCAGTACTCACCGGCGTGATTGCGGGGGAAGGTGCGAGAGTAGCTATTTTGCGGCAGGGAACCATCAGCCGCTCCTATCGAGTCGGTGAATCCGCCGGCGCCTATCAGATCGCTTCGATTGGCGATCGTTCCGTAACTCTGGCGAGTCCGGACGGAACCACGATAGTAACGATGGGACCGTGAGGACATGAATGAATGTTGCAATAGATGGAAAACACTTGTTCGCTTGATTTGTCTGTTGGGTGTGTTGGTGACTGCGGCGCCGGTATCCGCTTATGCGCCTGCGGTGACGATGTCGGTTGTGGATGCAAATTTGGGCGTTGTTCTGGCGGAAGTGGCCCGGATCGGTAAGGCGAATATTGTTATTAACGTCAAACCCAATGAGACAATTACCGTTTCATTTGACAGCGTACCTTTTGAAACTGCATTGTATTTCATCGCCCGAACCAAAGGGCTGAGTATCGATAAAAAGAACGCTAATACCTATATCGTGACTTCCGCGGAAGATATGGAAAAAGGGTTTCGGGAGGTCAAGGTTTTTTCGCTGAAGTATGCACGGGCCGATCATATCAAAAATGTGATCGTTGGCGGCGGCAAGAGCGATAGTGAATTTGCGGTGGAAAACCCTGGCGCTTCCGGTAGCAGTGATGCCGGAACGCTGAAAGTACCCGCAGGTGGCGCGACCGCTTCCGGAGCGAACCAGGCCGGTATGAAAGGTTTGGTTATTAACACGGACGCTTCCACCAATTCGATTATTGCCTTTGGTACTCCGGCGCAACTTGAGAAAGTCAATCTACTGCTAACGGAGTTGGATGTTCCGTATCAACAAGTTTTGCTGGAAGCGCAGATGGTGTCGCTTTCGAAAAATGCTTCCCAATCGCTAGGGATTGACTGGAATTGGGGAGCCCTGGCATCAAACGCCTCTTCCTCGACTTCATATTTTCCAATGTTCATGGCAACAGGCGGTGATGGAAAAGCTTATTCCATGGGGATCAATACAGCGCTGAACGCCCTCATCACCAGCGGAGATGGAAAATTGTTGGCGCGTCCGAATGTGTTGACGTTTAATGGGAATAAGGCGACGATTTTTGTTGGAGACCAACTGCCGATTGTGACGCCCAATTCGTCTACCAGCGGCGGGACGATTACGTATACTACTTCTTACAAAAATGCCGGGATCACCCTTTCTTATGTTCCGCGCATCAACGCGGATCGTCAGATTGCAGCCAGCGTATTCGTAGAGGTATCAACCCCGGTGTCGGTTACGTTGGATGTTGGCGGCCAAAAATCAACGGCTTATCAGATTACGACGCGGTCTGCTCAGACCAATGTTCGGATGAAAGATGGAGATACACTCGTCATTGGCGGGCTCATTTCGAGCAGTGATGTGAAAAGTTTTAATAAAATTCCTGTTCTTGGAGATCTACCGGTTCTCGGAAAATTGTTCCAGAGTATTTCCAAGGCGAAAAACGAGACCGAAGTCGTTGTTTTTTTGAAAGCCAAAATCGTAAAGTAAACGGGTGAGAGGAGTGGGGAACTTGCCAATTCGCATCCTCATCGCAGATGATCATCAGTTGCTGCGCCAGGGCATTCGCAATTTCCTGTCTCTGGAACCCGATTTTGAAATCATCGGGGAAGCCGCTGATGGAGAGGAAGCCATTGCCAAGGTCTCTGAATTGCGCCCGGACATTCTGCTTCTTGATATTAATATGCCCAAGGCCAATGGAATTGAAGTGGCGGTAAGGCTGAAGGAACTGTGTCCGGAGGTTCGTATCCTGGCCTTGACCATTCATGATGATGAACATTATATGATGAAAATGATTCAAAGCGGCGCTTCCGGCTATCTGCTGAAAGATGTGGAACCCTCCATGATGGTGCAGGCGATTCGTCGGGTCCATGCCGGCGAGTCTTTTGTCGAACCTTCTCTCACCCAAAAATTGTTTAGCGGCATTACCAGACGGGAAGAACAAAAGACGGCGCCACAGCCCACTGGAATGATGGAGGGCGATAAACTGTCCATCCGCGAGATTGAAGTTCTGCGACTTGTCGGCAAAGGAATGAGTAATGCGGAAATTGCCCGCGAGCTGTATCTCAGCGAGAAGACCGTCAAGAACCATCTGACGAATATTTTTCGCAAGATCCAGGTGACAGACCGGACACAGGCTGTGCTTTTTGCCATCAAACATAAAATCGTGTACGTCTAAAAGATACTAAAAGACCGGAGGGTTTTCATCCTCCGGTTTTGACTATACAAAAGAATGTTTCGGGCATGAAGAGAGATTATACGCAAGAATCGGGGAATGGCTGTACTATGGAGACATTGGCCGGAGTGGTCGAAAATATTACGTTTCAGGGACAGGACGAATATGTTGTTTTTCGACTGAAAACAGAGCAGGGATTCGTGGTGGTGGCGGGACGCGTAGGGGCGCCGTTACCGGGGGAAGAGGTAGAAGTGTCCGGCGTATGGACGGTCCACGCGAAATATGGACGACAGTTTCGCGGGGAGGGAATGCGCCGTGTTCTACCGGCGACGTTGCCTGCGATTGAGCGTTTCCTCGGTTCCGGGGCCGTCAAGGGAATTGGACCGGCGATGGCCCAACGTATGGTGGCGCGATTCGGCTTAAAAACCTTGGATATTTTGGAACGGGAACCCCGGCATTTGCTGGAAATCGAAGGTATCGGCCCCAAGAAGCTGGCGATGATTGTGGAATCTTTCTCATCAAAAGCCGAATTGCGGGAACTGATGTTTTTTCTTGAGTCGCATGACATTCCCGGTGCTTACGCTCGGCGGATTCATGCAGTGTACGGCGAGGAAGCCGTGCAGGTGATCGAGCAGGATCCGTATCGTTTGGCGGATGAGGTAGATGGCATCGGGTTTCGTATTGCCGACAGGATCGCTCTTGCGTGTGGCGCTCAGGCGGAAGATTTCGCCCGGATTGCGGCAGGGATTCGCTATGCTCTCCTCGGTACGGCAGATGCAGGGCATACCTGTGTGCCGGAAGAAGTCCTGGTGCAGGCGGCGGCGAAAGAACTGGGCAGTGATAGCTATGCAGTGGCGCAGGTATTATCACAGCTGCTGCGGCAGGGAACGCTGGCGATGGAGGATGCGCGGGGCGGGACGCTGATCTACCCCGACCATCTGTACCATGCGGAGCGCAAGGTAGCGGAACGGCTGCTCAAGCTGCGTGATTCGGCCAAGCAGCTGCGGGAAGCCGATGTCGCGGCGATGACGGCCAAGTTCGAGCGTGAGAAAGGCATAGTGCTGGCCGAGGCGCAGCGTGAAGCAGTACGAGCGGCGAGCACTCACGGAGTTTTGGTCATGACGGGCGGACCGGGTACTGGCAAAACAACCACGGTACAGGCAGTGCTGAATGTGTTGTCGATGCAGGGGTGCAAGATTGCGTTGGCGGCGCCGACAGGCCGGGCGGCGAAGCGACTGTCGGAGGCGACGGGCCGCGAAGCGTTGACGGTGCATCGTCTGTTGGAGGCGGCTGGATCGCGGGGCGGTCGGGCGGTTTTCGGACGGGGGGAAGAGAACCCGATCGATGCCGATGTGATTATTGTAGATGAAGTATCGATGATGGACATTTTATTGATGTATTATTTGCTCCGGGCAACGCCCGACGGGTGTCGGGTGGTGTTGGTCGGCGATGTGGACCAGCTGCCGGCTGTGGGGCCGGGGTCGGTGCTGAAGGACATTATCCGGTCGGAAACAACGCCGGTGGTGCGGCTGACTGAGATTTTCCGACAGGCGGGGCAGAGTTCTATCGTGGTGAACGCGCACCGGATCAATCGGGGTCAGTTCCCAGATGTACGGACGACGCGCGATTTTCAGTTGCGGGAAGTGGCGGACGACGAGGCCGCGGCAGCGCTTGTGGTACAGCTATGTCGGTATGAGCTGCCGGGCGAAGGCGTGGATGTGGGACGGGACGTGCAGGTGCTGTCGCCGATGCACCGGCTGGCCTGCGGTGTGGAAAATCTGAACAAATTGTTGCAGGCATCGCTGAATCCACCCATGAAAGGAAAGCTGGAAGCGACGCACGCCGGTAAAATTTTTCGGGTGGGCGATAAGGTGATGCAAACCCGCAATGATTACGACAAAGGCGTGTTTAACGGCGATATTGGCCGTGTAGCGGATATGGACGATGAGATGGTATTGATCCGCTACCCGGAAGGAGATGTGCCGTATGACCGGAGTGAGCTGGACTCACTAGCGCCTGCGTATGCGATGAGCGTTCATAAAAGCCAGGGCAGTGAATATCCCATTGTGATCCTGACGCTGGTGAGCGGCCACTATATCATGTTGCAGCGTAATCTGCTGTATACGGCGATAACCCGCGCCAAACACCGGGTCATTCTGGTCGGATCGAGCGCTGCGCTCGGTACGGCGGTTTCAAACGACAGGACGCGCCGCCGCCATTCTCTCCTGGCTGAGCGACTGCGGCAAGAGGACTTCACATGAAATGGCGGCAGGAGGCAGAGGGGTGGTTGCAGGCGCTACTGCAACTGGTGTTTCCGCTCCGCTGCCCGGAGTGCGGCGGGGAGGTTGGCAGGCGGGGCGCTTGGTGCACCCAATGTCTGAATGCATTGTGGAACCCACGACGATTGGACGTGACGGGGCGGGGAATGAAACACATCGAGTCCTGCCAGGTACTCACCGGATATGGCGGAGCCGTCCGAAGTCTGCTCCATGGACTGAAATTTCAAAGGCGCCGCGGTAACGCGGCGCCTTTGGCATGGCTATTGTCCATGGCGGATGAAACGGAACTGGCGGGGCTGCCTCTGGGTGGCGGCATCGCGGTTCCTGTTCCGTTGGCGGCCAGCAGGCGGGAAGAGCGGGGATACAATCAGGTGGACTTGATTTTCGCCGATTGGTGCATCGCGCAGGGAATGCGCTGGGATGCCGGCAGCCTCGAAAGGTTGCGCCCTACAGCACCGCAATGGGACCTGACCCGAAAGGAACGCGCAAAAAATATGAAAGGCGCGTTTTTCGTCAACGCGCCTGCAAAAATTCGGAATCAAAATATACTATTGGTTGATGATATTGTCACAACGGGTCGTACCTTGGAAGAATGCGCCGTGGTCCTGCACCAGGCAGGCGCGGCATCCGTGCATGCGCTCGCTCTAGCCAACGGTTAGCCTAGGGCGTTGATAAAAGCTTTCACTACATCGGGGTCGAGGGCGGTGCCGGCATTGTTGTTGAGTTCCTTTACCGCTTCTTTTTTTGTCTTGACCCAGTTCTGCTCACAAGGGTTGATGAATCGGTCATAGTGATTGGCAACGGCGATAATTCTGGCGCCGAGAGGAATATTCACGCCTTTGAGTCGTTTTGGATAACCTTTGCCGTCCCATTGCTCATGGTGAAAGCGAATGTAAGGAATGAATTCGGTGAACGCCTCCATGTTCTCCAGCATGGCGGCGCCTGCGTTGCAATGACCGCGATACAGGCTCATTTCCCGGGCGGAGAGATAGGGAAGTTTGGTGATGATGGCGTTGGGAACGGAAAGCTGCCCAATATCATGCAGGACCGCAGCCATGCGAATTCGCTCAAGTTCTTCCTTGGGCAAACGCATCTGCGCCGCAATGCTGACGGCATAATTCGCCACCTGAAAGCTGTGCTGGCAAATCCGGTGATTTTTCAGCTTAAGCATCTGGATAAGCGTCTCGACGATTTCGTTGTCGATGCGTGGAATCGTTACTTTGACCGAACTGGCAGAGGTTGTCGTTTTGCTCATAAGCAGTGGGGCACCTTCCCTGATGTAAAATTCGTTGCAAATAGTATATAT
>DATMYT010000304.1:0-5582 GCA_035560855.1 Negativicutes bacterium
CTTTTGGCCGGCTCAGATGAGCCAGATTTATCGAGAGTTGGGGACATTAGAAGCAAAAGAATGGGTAGACTCCAAAATTGAAGTGCAGGAATCCCGACCAGATCGTAAGGTATATACGGTAACCGCAGCAGGAAAGCAAATCTTTTCAGATTGGATGAATCGGTTTCCACAATCATTGTTGAGTCCGTGTCGGGACGAATTTGCATTGCGAGTGTTTTTGGCCGGTAGATCATCCAGGGATGAAATGAAGTTTCAGATGCGGCGTTTCATTCGAGAAAAACAAAGCGAGATTGCCACGTATACAATGTTGGAAAGAAATTATGAAACGATGGCGAAAAAAAATTCCGACTACGCGATGTATCGACGAATGACTATGCGCCGTTCCAATATTGTGGCTGAAGCATTGGTTTTATGGGCGGAAGACTGCCTTGAAGAGCTTGAAGAGAAAAAGTAAGGAGGCAATAAAACTATATGCGTAAAGGTTTGATCGAACGATTTTATGAAGCAGCTAGCATTCAACGTTGGAATGATCATGTGAGGCCTTTTGAGCTGACCGAGTTGGACAAGCAGGCGCATAAGATGATTATTGCTTACTTTTTGGCAAAGTGTGAAGAAACTGAACGCGGCAAACCGGTGGATTGGCTACGGCTGATTGAAGGCGGATTGTTTGAATTTTTACAACGGGTTGTACTGACTGACTTGAAACCACCGGTATTTCACCGCTTGATGCAGACGAAACGCAAAGAACTGAATCGGTGGGTTTTGCAACAGTTGGATAAAGATATCCAGGAAATACCGGGCGGGTTTAAGGATCGGTTTATAGCGTATTTTGAAGAAGACGGGCATGATGTTCTGGAACGCAGAATATTGCGGGCCTCTCACTATCTGGCTACTAACTGGGAGTTCAAGATTATTTATAATTTAACGCCTTTTATCTATGGAATAGAAGATACAAAAGCGGAATTGGAAAACCAGATTGAGGATCACTATGACTTGCTTGGTGTGCAAAAGCTGATGTTGGGGAAGAAGTCTTTTGGGTTTATTGATTTTTGCGGACAACTTCGCTTTCAGCAACGATGGGCCCAGACGCCGCGTATCCCTAAGACGTCGGTGTTGGGGCATATGCTGATTGTTGCGATGTTGTCCTATTTATGCTCATTGGAAATGAATGCGTGTCCCCAACGAATCATCAACAACTATTTTGGCTCACTTTTCCATGATTTGCCGGAAGTGCTGACGCGTGATATTGTATCGCCGGTAAAAAGTTCTGTTGCTGGAATCGAAGAAATAATCAAAGAATACGAAAAAGTTTTGGTAGATGAAAAACTGCTGCCCTTGTTGCCAGCTTCATGGCATGAAGAAATTCGCTACTTTATTGAAGACGAATTCGCTAACAAAGTGAAAGTTAATGGAGAAATCAAAAAAAGTTTTACCAGCGAAGAAATTTCCGCTCAATACAATACCGCTGAATTCATGCCGTTAGACGGGAAAGTATTGAAAATATGCGACCATCTGGCTGCCTATATTGAAGCGACGCTTTCCATACAGCATGGAATCAAGTCACAACACTTGGAGGAAGCTTGCCAGCGCTTGCACAACCAGTATCGTGACAAGGTTGTGGCTGGAATTAATTTTGGTCAGGTGTTCGATTATTATTATTCAAATTGACCGCTGAACGTAGAACTTCTTACATGAGTGATAGAATGGGGAGAACTCGACGATGATACGAATTCGTAACAAAAAACAACCGCTGTTGACGCAAAAAACGGAAAAACGCTCCGTCTCTAAGTCGCACGGTTGTTTACGAACTGAATGTCTGGTATCTGCAATTCTCGTTGGACTTTTGGCCATGTTTGTGACATGGGGCAGTTCGGCAATTGTGAATGCGGGCTATGAGTTAGTGCAAGCAAGGGCTTGCCTGACCAAAATAGAAAAACAAAATGAGATACTGCAACTGGAGATGGCCCGCTTAAAATCGCCGCAACGCATTCAAACTATTGCAGTCGATCAGTTACGCATGGTCAACCCACAAACCGTTTATGTAGCTGTCAACGATTCATCGAGTAAAAAGACAGTTTCGGAACGAACATCGGAACCGGTGACTGTCCAACAGTTCCTTTTATTCGGAGACTCCCGGGCGGAAGCTCATAATATGCAAAAATAAAAAACAGATGTTTGGCTTGCCGACTGGCTCCAAACATCTGTTTTTTTTTGATGCATCAGGTACGATATTGATTCACATCTTCACCGAAGTGCCCAATGACGGTTTTGAATTCAACGATGCGGGCCATCAAATCCTGCAACTTGTCATTATAGACTTGAACGGCGGCGCTTACTTCCTCACTGGCGGCGGAATTTTCTTCCGATATGGCGGCCAGGTTTTCTATTTTTCCATAAACTTGGTTCATGCCTTTCATTTCCGTTTCCAGTTTATTAATCATGTCTACAATGTTCTCCGCGACGAGATGAACATTTTGCACATGCCGGCTGTTGCCAGCAACAACAGAGGTCAACTGCTTGGCCTCCGACGCAAGCACATTGTATTCCGTATCGATCATGGCGACTACGTTGCTAATAATTTCCATCAACACTTTCAAGTCGGTGGCAATACTATCGGAGTGGTGCTGTGACTGCTCCGCGAGTTTGCGGACTTCTTCGGCCACAACAGCGAAGCCACGTCCCTGTTCACCTGCCCGAGCCGCTTCAATGGCGGCATTGAGCGCCAGTAAGTTTGTTTGTGCGGCGATGGCGGATACCATGGACGTGATCTCGTTGATTCGACTGGCTTGAGTCTCCAAATTTTCGGCGGAAGTTTTGACTTCAGCAAATTGGCTCATGCTGTGCTCCAGCTTTTGGCTGGACGATTCAACATCCTTAAATCCTTGACTGATTTCAGATACCGCCGCTTCCAGGCGAGATTTGTTTTTGTCCTGCTCGCTGACGACAAGCTTGAGAGCTACCAGGTTTCCGTTCAAGATGGCGACTGATTCTGAGGTGTTTTCAGCCTGATGCATGGCGGCAGTCGCAACGTCATGCACAACGCCGGTAATTTCATTGGAAGTCGTTTTCATTTTCTCAGCCAAACCATTGAAATCATCGGCATATTTGTTCATTTCATCGGCGATTCCCTTGAATCCGACAAATTCTTTTTTCAATCGCGTTTTATAGGAAGTGAGCCCTTCCATGACATCCTCGAACTCATCATTGGAGTGAAATTGAGTTTCCAAAAAGTATTGTCGTTCCTGCATAGTTTTGATTTCGTTCAGGATCGTTTGCAAAGGTCGCATCAGCAAGGCAGCGGCAATGAGTGCGCTAATCCCTCCGGCCAGTGCGCCCCAGATGGGGGAAGCGAGTCCGCCGAACGACAAGATGGCGGAAATCCCAAGGGCTAAAATTGTGGATAAAACTCCGATTTTGATGGCAACGCTGCGCAGAACGCCAAAGGCCAGGAAACGGTTCAGACCGTGCGACACGGTATTGCGAATGGTCTTTGGAAACCGAATTTTTATCTTCATGGCATCGGCTGAAGAGGCAACAGTTTCCGTCTGTATCGCTTCTTTAAAATGTTCCGCCGCGCCAGCCAACAATCCTTTGAAGTATCCGAACATACCCCGCCGGGATCGGTACGACAGGATGGCCTCTGTATCAGAAATGGGCTCGATCAAAAGCTCCGGTGGATTGGCACCGGGAATTCGCTTGGTAACAATTACATGAACATCAAACATGGACCGCAGGAAAGAATAAAGATTTTCTTTCTGAAAAAAAGCTGGATAGATGCGAAAGAACGTTTTGATGTTGTCCTTGCCCATAGCCATCCAAATCTCATCTTCGGTTTTTCCAGTCGCAGCAGCAATTTCTGCCATGAAAGCTTTGGGTTTGGCATCCTCCACATCTTCGGTGGGGGTGAAAATTCGTTCGGGTTCCCAGCCGACACGCTTCATTGCTTTTTCGGTAATTTCGTTTCCCCAGATATTCCGTGCGGTTTGGACCCAAGTAGCTACAACCGTTCCCTTCATTGTTTCTCCCCGCTTTTCTTAAAAATTTCCGGCATCATTTTTCATGTAGTTCAGTTTGCCCATGAGCGGTAATTATTATACAATAAGAAAGGTTTTTAGAGTCGGATGGCTGCTTCCGCCGCCAAAGGCGAGCGTTCGCATTCATCATAGTTCAAGGACACTTGGAAGCAGAATTTGCTGCCTTTCATTTTTTCTGAGGCGTACACCAGGCCGTTGGTTCGGCTGTCAAGGAACGGGTGATCAATTTGTTCCGGATCGCCAAGCAGGACAATTTTTGTTCCAATGCCAGGCCGAGTGATGACTCCTTTGGCCTGACGAGGGGTTGAATTTTGCATCTCGTCCAAAATCATCCAGTAGCGTTGCAGGGATCGACCCCGCTGATACGCCAGCGCTTCTGTCTGAATCACGCGCTTTTCGAACAGCATTTGAACAGTGTCTTCCACTTGTTCGATTTCTTTGGATTCTGTGATGTTATGTCCGGACATTAGGGTAAAAAGATTATCTCGCACCGCCCGCATGTAGGGATCAATTTTTTCCTGCTCAGAGCCCGGCAGGTAGCCAAGATCCTCGTCCATGGGGACATTGGGGCGACAAATCAGCAAATGATGGTAATCACGGGGCCTGCAGTCCATAAAACGATGCAATCCGACCGCCAAAGAGTAAAATGTTTTTGCAGTACCGGCAGGACCCTTGATAATGACCAAAGGGGCTTCGTCGGCTCCCAGCATAAGGCACTCCTGCATAAAGATTTGCCCGACATTACGGGGAACGACGCCAAAAGGATTGCGGTCAAGAAACTTCAGATGAACCACTTTATCGCCGTCAAACCGGCCCAACGCCGTATGCTTGTCGTTGTCAACGGAATGAATCACCAGAAACTGATTGGTCGTCAATACCGGCACGACCATGTCATGGGTTACTTCGTCGAAAATACGTAAATCTTCGAGCAAGAGAAAATTTGCATCGTCGCCATGAAATAGGTCGATGGCGTCTGAAGTTGCATATACATTAGCCCGTCCCGTATATTGGTCTTCAATTTTGGCTACTTTCTCATTGCGAAAATCTTCCGCCGCGATGTCGAGAATATCGGCTTTTACCCGCATGTTGGTATCGCGGCTGACCAGAACCACCTGTTGTCCTTCCTCGGAAAGACCACGGCAAACCTGCAGAATGCGGTTATCCGCTTTGAATCTGTCCCAGTGGGGGGGCATGGAGGTTTCCAGGTGGTTGATGGCAATACGCAGCAGGCCGCCTTCTTCATTCAAGGATACGCCTTCGATGAGATTGCCGCGTGCCCGTAACTGGTCGATGATGCGACTGACCTCACGGCTGTTGGCGCCCCGATCATTGGGTTCCGATTTAAAACGGTCCAGTTCTTCCAAAACAACTTCGGGAATTACGATGGTGTGTTCGCTAAAAGTAAATAGGGCATGAGGCGAATGCAAGAGAACATTCGTATCGAGCACGTAATGCTTAATCAAACAGATCCCCCTCTTTAATATATAGGCGATATGCCTTATTGTCATAATTCGATATGTCGGGGATTTTTCCTACCGTGTTGTTGAT
>DATMYT010000305.1:0-13112 GCA_035560855.1 Negativicutes bacterium
GCGGTGGCTCGGGATAATATTTTTGCGACGCAGTTCCATCCGGAGAAAAGCCAGAAAAATGGGTTGACGATCTTGGAGAACTTTGCGGACTGGGAGGGCGGACCATGCTGAAACAGCGTATCATTCCGTCCTTGCTGCTGAAGGACGGCCGGATGGTCAAGGGGAAGAACTTCGGCCAGTTCCGCGATGTCGGCGACCCGGTAACGGCGGCAAAAGTGTATAATGCGCAGAAAGTCGACGAACTGATGTTTCTGGATATCCGTCCAACGCGGGAAAGCCGGGAGCAGGTTTGCCGCGTTATTGAGGAAGCGGCTTGCGAGTGCTTCATGCCGTTGACGGTGGGCGGCGGTGTGCAGAGCGTGGAAGATGTAAAATCGTTTCTCGACATTGGCGCCGACAAGGTGGCGGTCAATTCGGCGGCGGTGCGGACGCCCGAGCTGATTAGGGATGCGGCGGAGCTCTTTGGCGACCAGTGCGTGGTGGTGAGCGTGGATTATAAAGTGAATGCGGCAGGTGACCGGACAGTCTGGATTGATTCGGGCAGCACCGACACGGGGCTGGACCCGTTGGAGCACGTGAAACGATGTGTAGCGCTTGGTGCGGGAGAAATTTTGCTGACCAGCATTGATAAGGAAGGCACGTTGGAAGGATATGACCTCGACTATCTGGACGAAGTCGCCGGGAGCGTGCGGACACCGGTGATTGCTTCGGGCGGAGCCGGACGGTTGGAAGATTTTTTTCGCGCGTTAACCGAGACGCGTGTGTCGGCGGTGTCAGCGGCCAGCATTTTTCATTTTACGGATCAAAGCCCAATTAAGGCGCGATTTTTTTTGTCGAACAGTGGCGTGAATGTGAGGGTGTAAAAAGATGATTGAGGGCGAGAGGCTCATACTGAGGCCGGTTCAGCCGGAAGATGTAAATGAGAACTACCGGACTTGGATGAATGATCCGGAAGTGGTTCGCTATACAGAGAGCCGGTTCCAGACGCATTCCCTGGAGCAGATCCGGGAGTATGTGCAGTCGGTGCAGGCTGATCCGACCAGCGTTTTTTTCGCCATCATCGAAAAAACCACCGGCAAACATATCGGCAACCTGAAAATCGGGCATATGCAGCCGGTGCATCGCAGCGCCGACGTCGGGATTATCATCGGCGACAAAAGTTGCTGGGGAAAAGGCTATGCCACGGAAGCGCTGAAACTGGCAGCAGTCTATGCGAAAGAAACGCTGAAGCTGCACAAGCTGTGGGCCGGGATTTATGCCAATAACCCCGGATCTGTGGCTGCGTTCCTGCGAGCCGGTTTTGTCGAGGAAGGCAGGTTTGCCAGACACTGGCTTTGTGATGGAGCTTATGTGGATGGCGTCCAGATGGGGATGCTACTGGAGGGACAGGTATGATTATCGCGATTATTCAGGCGCGTATGGGGTCGTCCCGCCTACCGGGCAAGGTGTTGCTCGATTTGGCGGGACGACCTGTCTTGTGGCACGGGGTGGAACGGGTACGACGCGCCAGGAGTATCGACCGGGTGATGGTGGCGACTACGGACCAGCCGGGAGATGAGCCGATTCGGCAGTTTTGCCGTGAAAAAGGAATCCCCTGTTTTGCCGGCAGTGAAACGGATGTGCTGGATCGATATTATCAGGCGGCGATAGCAGGCGGGGCGGGCGAATCCGACGGGATTGCACGGATCACGGCGGACTGTCCTTTGATTGACCCTGATGTGATTGACCAGGTTGTCGAGATATTTTTGACGATCAGCGCCGACTATGTTTCCAATGTGCAGCCGCCGACATTTCCCGATGGGTTGGATGTCGAGGTTTTTAAATTTTCTTCCCTGCGGCAAGCGCATCGGGAGGCGCGACTGTTGTCCGAACGGGAGCATGTCACGCCGTATTTGCGGAATCAGCCGGAAAAGTTTTCCCAGCGTAATGTGACTAACGGACAGGATCTGTCGTCGCTGCGCTGGACGTTGGACGAACCGGCGGATTATGCGCTGTTACAGCGGATTGTGACGGAATTGGACGTGCACAAGCCGGATTTTCATATGAGCGACGTATTACAGATTTTGTCCGCACATCCGGAATGGGCGGAGCTGAACTGTTCGTTTGCGCGTAACGAAGGGTATTTGAAGTCGCTGCGACAGGATGGAGCGCCGATTTGCCTCGGGACAGTGCAGTTCGGTACGGCGTACGGCATTAACAATCGGCTGGGGCAACCGGATCGGCAGCGCGTGTTCGCCATTCTCGACCGGGCGATTGAGGCCGGCATTGACTGGCTGGATACAGCGGCGGCCTACGGCGAGGCGGAATCCGTGTTGGGCGAATATATCCGTTCGCGACAGGCGGCGGGCCGATTGCGAGTGGTATCTAAGCTTCGGCCGGATTTTCTCGATAATACTTCTAAGGGAACTATTTCTGTAAGTCAGATTGTAAAAAATGAAATGGAAGGTTCCCTGCAGCGATTGGGACTGGAACGATTCGACGGCTATCTGCTGCACAACGCGGCGCATCTGGACTATGATGAAGTAGGGTTGGCGCTGACACAGTGGCGCGCAGCGGGCCTGACCCGGAAAATCGGCGTTTCGGTATATACGCCGGAACAGGCGTTGGCGGCGTTGCATGCGGGCTGGGTGGATGCGGTGCAGGTTCCCTACAATATTCTCGACCGACGTCTGGATCAGCGGGGATTTTTCGATGAGAAGAGTCGGCTGGGGCGTTCGGTTACTGTTTTTGTTCGCAGTTTACTGTTGCAGGGACTGCTGATGATGACAGAGGCGGACGTACCGACTCACTTGGCGGGGATTACGCCGCATTTGAAGGAACTCGACGGTTGGCTGTCCGGATATGGCTTCAGCCGGTTTGACGCGGCGTTTTGGTTTGCTTCCCGGCGACCGGGCGTGGATGCAGTAGTTTTGGGCGTCGATACGGTGGAGCAGTTGGAACAGTATATACAGCTCAGTCACCAGGCTGTTGATTTTTCAGCGGCTTTGACGGAGGGCTTGCAACGATTTGGCGATATTGATTCGCGGTTGTTGTCCCCCAATTTGTGGGATTCACTGCGAACTAAAGAGAGGGATGAAGACCATGAAAAAAACGTATGAAAAAAGTGAAGCATTGCTGGCGCGGGCGCGGAAAGTAACGCCGCTGGGTTCGCAGACCTACAGCAAAAGCATTCGTTATTTTTGTGAAGGCGCGGCGCCGGCTTTTCTGGAGCGTGGGCAGGGTAGTCATGTGTGGGATGTCGACGGCAATGAGTTTGTCGATTTTATGTGTGCGCTCGGACCGGTAACTGTGGGTTACAATGATCCGCAGGTCAACGCCGCGGTTGCTGGGCAACTACAAAAAGGAATTTCTTTTTCGATGGCAACGGAACTGGAAGTGGAACTGGCGGAGACCTTGACGCGAATTGTGCCTTGCGCTGAGATGGTCCGTTTTGTTAAGAACGGTTCAGATGCAACGTCGTCGGCCGTGCGACTGGCGCGTGCTTTTACCGAGCGGGATATCGTGGCGGTATGCGGCTATCATGGCATGCAGGATTGGTACATCGGATCGACGACCAATCGCCGGGGCATTCCAGCTGATGTTTGCGCGCTTACCCATACATTCGTCTACAATGATATCGTGAGTTTGAAACAACTTTTTGCGCAATATCCCGGTCAGATCGCGGCGGTGATTATGGAGCCGATTCAGGCGGATGGACCGCAGGATGGATATTTGGCGGCGGTGCGGAAGGTAACTCGGGAAGAGGGCGCATTGCTGATTTTTGACGAAGTGGTGTCCGGCTTTCGTTATGCGCTGGGCGGGGCATCGGAACTATACAATGTGACGCCGGATTTGGCGGCGTTCGGCAAGGGGATGGGCAACGGGCTGCCGATTTCAGCGGTGGCGGGACGAGCCGATGTGATGGAACTGATTGGCACGCAAGGTGTATTTATCTCGACCACGTTTGGCGGCGAAACTCTTTCAATGGCGGGAACCATGGCCACGTTGAAAATTCTGTCGCAGCCGGGAATCTATGAGCGGATCTGGAAACTGGGGACGCGGCTGCTGGATGGGCTACGAGCGGCAATCGTTCGTCATGGCGTGAGCGAAGTGGTAAAAGTCAGCGGGCTGGCGCCGCATGGGGGCGTGAGCTTCGAGGGCAAGGGCAGCCTGGATTATTTGGACATGCTGTCGATTTATCAGCAACGCATGGTGGAACGGGGCATCCTGACCACCGGCATCAATAATATCAGTGTGGCGCATACCGAAGAGGACATTGATCAGTTCATCGCCGCCGCCGATGCGGCCTTCGCCGATATCCGGCGCGCACTGGATCAAAATTCGCTTACGGGAATTTTGCACGCCTGCAAGGTCAATCCCATCTTCAAGAGGAACAAGTAATGAGGGAGAAACGACATTTCGGCGAAGGTCAGCCGTGCTATTTGATCGCGGAGATGTCGGCGAATCATGCCGGGGATTTGTCGCGGGCGCTGGAAATCGTACATGCGGCGAAAGAGGCAGGAGCCGACTGTATCAAGACACAGACTTACACCGCGGATACATTGACGATCGACTGTGATAACGAGTACTTCCAGATTCATGAGGGGCCCTGGCAGGGGCGAACGCTATATGACCTGTACCGGGAGGCTTATACGCCGTGGGACTGGCTGGCCCGGATCAAGGAAGAAGCCGATCACGTCGGGTTGGATTTTTTGTCGACGCCGTTTGATCGGACTGCTGTGGATTTTTTGTCGGAGTTGGGCGTTGATTTTTACAAGGTTGCATCCTTTGAATTGAATGATATTCCTCTGCTGCGGTATATTGCCGCGACAGGCAAACCGATTATTGCGTCCACCGGCATGGCTTCGCTCGGCGAGATCGAGCGTGCGGTGCGTGCGGTGCGTGCGGTGCGTGCGGTGCGTGTTGAAGGCAATCAGGAGTTGTGTCTGCTCAAATGCTCCAGCGCATATCCGGCCATTCCGGATGACATGAACCTACGGGCGATTCCGCATTTGGCCGCGACCTTCGGCGTTCCGGCCGGACTATCGGACCATACGCTGGGATCGGTGGCGGCGGTGGCAGCGGTCGTGGTGGGGGCGTGCGTGGTGGAAAAACATTTTTGTCTCAGTCGTTCGATCTCCAATCCTGATGCAGCTTTTTCCATGGAACCGGATGAATTTCGCCGGATGAAAGAGGATATCCGATCGGTGGAACGGGCTCTCGGAACGATTCAATATGGAGTGTCCGCGGCGGAGGAAGGCAGCGCGGTATTCCGTCGCTCCTTGTTTGTGGTACAGAATGTGAAGGCAGGGGAAACTTTTACGTCGGAGAATGTTCGCAGCATCCGGCCCGGATATGGTCTGGAGCCCCGGCATTATGACACGGTGATCGGGCGGACGGCAGGAGTCGATATCGTCAGGGGAACGCCGCTGGCTTGGAACATGGTTCGGTAAAGACAGGAGGTCGGAGCAATGAAAGAGCATTTCAAGGGGAAGACCATTTTGGTGATCGGCGGCACCGGCACGATCGGGCGTCGGATCGTGGAGATTCTGATGCAGTGGGAACCATCTGTTATTCGTATTTTGAGCCGAGATGAAGGCAAACAGTTCGAAATGCAGCATGAGCTCGATAATGATGAACTACTGCGCTTCTTTATCGGGGATGTACGGGACGAGGATCGAGTGGAGCGAGCCTGCCGAGGTGCGGATGTGGTGTTCCATCTGGCGGCGATGAAGCATGTTCCCGCTTGCGAATATGATACCTATGATGCATTGAAAACCAATGTGATGGGGACGCAAAATGTGATTCACGCTGCGTTTCAGAATAAAGTCCAGCGCGTGGTGTTTACCAGTACGGACAAGGCGATCAGTCCTACCAACGTGATGGGCGCGACCAAACTATTGGCGGAGCGGCTCATTGCTACGGCCAACTACAATCAGGGGCCGACAGAGACTGCTTTTTCGGCGGTTCGCTTCGGCAATGTCATGGGGTCGCGCGGTTCGGTCATACCTCTGTTCAAAAGCCAGATACAGCGGCGTCAAAAGATAACGATCACGAACGGAGACATGACTCGATTCATGATGTCGATCACCGATGCGGCGATGTTGACGTTGAAGGCGGCGACCATGCCCAAAGGCGGCGAAATTTTTGTGTTGAAGATGCCGGTGATTCGTCTGCGGGATTTGGTGGACGTGGTCATTGAAGAAACCTGCCGCAAGTATAATGTTCCTCTGGCGGAGGTCCGCCGGGAAGAGATCGGCTTGCGGTTTGGCGAGAAAATGTTTGAAGAATTGATGACGATTGAGGAAGCAAAATTCGGCTTTGAACTGCCGGAAATGTATGCCATCAGTCAGGCTTATCTGGCGTTCACCGGCAAGAAGGGCGTTTCCCCGCTCGCCGGACTGAAACCGGCTGAGGTTCGTTCCTATTCGTCGAATGATCAGCAGCCGATCAGCCGGGAAGAAGTCCGGCGGTTGGTCCTGGATGAAAAATTGATTTGAGGCGAACTGGCATGGGTGGAGTAACACTGCGGCGGGCGAGCAGCGCGGACGCAAAATTGTTGTACACTTGGCGGAATGATCCTGCGACCCGGGGCAATAGCCTGTGTCATGACCCGGTGCTTTGGGAAACTCACTTGCAATGGCTGGAGACGTGTCTGGAGGATTCGACCCGGGCGCTATATGTCGCCGAATCCTCAGGCGAGGCCGTGGGAACGGTGCGCTCTGATTTTGACGGCAAGGTCTATGAGTTGTCCTGGACGGTGGCGCCGGACTGGCGGGGGAGAGGACTGGGGCTGAGTATGGTAAGGGCTTTGATTGCAACGCTGCCGTTGGAGGCGCATTACCAGGCGGTTGTGCTTCATGGCAATGAAGCTTCGCATCGTATTGCGCTGGAGCTTGCCATGAAGGTAACGGAACGTTCCGATGCAGGCGTCATATATGGCGGCAGGAGAACGGCATCATGAAAGTCGCGATTCGGGTCGACGGCAGTTTATTTATCGGCATGGGGCATGTTATTCGTTCCCTGGCACTCGGATCAGCGTTTCGACGCGGAGGTCACGAGGTGGTTTATTTCAGTCGATTCGAGCCGGGGATTTCCCGCCTGCGAAGCGCGGGCTTCATGGCAGAGACGTTTTGCGCCGGATTGCCGGATGGACCGGGCAAGGAATATGAGCCGGCCAAGGATGGCGAAGCCTTACGCCAGTTACTGGCGGTGCAGGAGTTTGATTGTCTGGTGACGGATTCATACCGGGTGGATGAATCTTATTTTGCCGCGGTACGTTCAGCAGTGCCGGTGTCGGTGTATGTGGATGACCTGAATCGTTTCCCGGCGGATGTCGATGGGCTTATCAACGGGAATATCAACGCAGAAGCGCTCGGGTATGAGAAGTGGCCGGTAACCGTGCGCCGTTGGCTGGGGTGTCGCTACAATTTACTCCGGGCCGATTTCCGCGATTTGCCGACAAGGACTACGTCAACGGTGGTGCGGACGATATTGTTGACCGGTGGTGGCGGCGATTCGGGTCCGGTACTGGCCTTTTTAGCCCAATGTTTGCTGGACTCGCCCATTTTTGCGGCGACTTGTCTGGAAATGGTGGCGCCGTCGCAGTCAATTGCCGATGCAGATTTGACGGATCTGAGCCAAAGATATCCCCGACAAGTGAGGCTGCACCGTGATGTAACGGATATGGCGGCGTTGATGCAGCAATGTGATCTGGCGATATCGGCGGGTGGCACTACCCTATATGAGTTATGCGCGGTGGGCGCGCCTCGGATCGCCTATGTGCTGGCGAGTAATCAGCGGGGGATTGTCGAAGAAATGGCCCGACAGGAACTGGCGATTAATCTCGGTCAGGTAATGGAACTAAAACCGGTGGTAATCGTCGGAGCTGTGGCTGAACTGGTCGGCGATTTGACGCGACGGGACCTGATGAGTCGACGGGGACGCGAACTGGTTGATGGCAAGGGCGCTGATCGATTAGTAAGCGCAATAGAAGAGGTGGCTTCGGCCGTAGGGGGAACCAGAATATGAGCAAACCCAAATTCATACCTTATGCAAAGCAGTGGATCGATGAAGAAGATATTCAAGCGGTCGCCGAGGTATTGCGAGGCGAGTTTTTGACCACGGGCCCTGCGGTAGGAAAATTTGGTGAAGATGTCGCCCGTGTGGCCGGGACGCGTTATGCGGTGGCAATTTCCAATGGAACAGCTGCGTTGCATGCTGCTGTGGCTGTTGCCGGGATTGGGCCTGGCGACGAGGTTATCACCAGCCCAATTACCTTCGCTGCTTCCGCCAATTGCGCCTTGTACGTGGGCGCTACGCCGGTGTTTGCGGATATCGACCCGCAAACGTACAATATCGATCCGGCGGATGTGGAACGCAAGATTACGTCCCGCACGAAAGCCATCATCCCGGTCCATTTTACCGGACAGCCGTGCGATATGGAAAAACTGCGGGATATTGCAAACCGGCATAACTTGATTCTTATTGCCGATGGCGCCCACGCGCTGGGAGCCACGTATAAAGACCGTCCGGCAGGAACCTGGGCGGATATGACGACTTACAGCTTTCACCCGGTGAAGCAGGTAGCGACGGGTGAAGGCGGAGCTATTGCCACGGATAACCCTGAGTTTTATGAAAAGCTTCTGACGTTTCGGTCCCATGGCATTACGCGTGATCCGGCGAAACTTCGCCACGGCAGTCAACCTTGGTATTATGAGCAGCAATCCTTGGGTTACAACTATCGGATGACGGACTTTCAGGCGGCCCTCGGGTCGAGCCAACTAAAAAAACTGCCGATGTTTCTTGAGCTCCGTCGTAAGTATGCACGGCGTTACAATGAAGCATTCCGGAATATGCCGGGGATCATCACTCCATGGCAAAGCCCGGAAGGAGAATCGGCCTGGCATTTGTACGTCATTCGTTTGGAGCTGGAGAAACTAAACGTCGACCGGGATATTATTTTCCAGGAGCTCTGGGATCGCGGCATCGGCGTTAATGTTCATTACATTCCGGTGTACTCTCACGCTTACTACCGGGATCTCGGCTATCCGCAGGGACTATGCCCGCAAGCGGAGAAATTGTTTGAAGCAATCCTTACGATTCCCTTGTTCCCAGCCATGACTGATGCGGATGTGGAGCAAGTGATCGAAACGGTCGGCGCAGTGGTTCGCACGCATCTGCGATAGAAAATTATTTTGGAATAGGGAGTGAACCCATTGAAAGTATTGGTGACGGGTGGCGCGGGATTCATCGGACGCTGGGTAGTGAAGCGGCTGCTGGAGGATGGACACGAAGTATGGGCGATGGACGATCTGTCAAACGGTCGATTAGCCAATATAGCCGAATTTGAAAGTCATCCAGGCTGGAGGGGGTTCACGCGCGGCGATATTAAGGACATGGGGCTTTTAGAAAAACTGTTTGCGACTCGTTTTGAACTTTGCTACCATATGGGCGCCAGCATCAATGTGCAGGACAGTATTGATGAACCGAAACGTACTTTTGACAATGATGTCGTCGGAACCTTCAACGTGCTGGAACTTTGCCGCCGCGACAAAGTGAAAGTAGTATTCATGAGTACTTGCATGGTGTATGACCAGGCAAACGAGTTGGCGGGGATCAGCGAAAAACATCCGACAAAACCGGCGTCTCCTTATGCCGGCAGCAAAATCGCCGGTGAAAATATGGCGCTTTCCTATTGGTATGCCTATGGGCTGCCGGTAGTAGTGGTGAGGCCGTTCAATACTTACGGGCCATTCCAGAAAACCGGCGGCGAGGGTGGTGTGGTGGCGATTTTTATCAAAAAAAGTTTGGCGGGCGACACACTGGACATTTACGGGTCGGGCGAGCAGACACGGGATTTGTTGTATGTCGAGGATTGCGCCCGATTTGTTGTGGAAGCTGGCTACAGTGACCGAGTAAATGGAGAAATTATGAACGCCGGACTCGGAAGCGATGTTTCGGTCAATGACCTGGCGGCGTTGATCGAACCTAATTCGGCGAAAATCCGCCATATTCCGCACATTCATCCGCAGAGTGAAATCATGAAACTGCTGTGCGACTCCCGTAAAGCAAAAGAACTGCTGGGATGGCAGCCGCAAGTCTCTTTGGAAGCTGGGCTGACGCTGACTCGGGAGTGGATAAAAATACATCCGGATTTAGTATAGAATTACTTAATTTTTACACCGGAAATGACGATAAAGAATATGGAAGTCCATAAAATTTTATGGGAGGGATTCGACATGGATGTCGGAACAGTTCAAAACCCGGGAAACACAGCGGCTATACCGGGCCAAAAGGCAGGGACGCCGGTACCTCAGGAAGTCAAGGTTCCTATTCCGGTGCAGAATGCTCCGGCGCCAGTCCAGGAAACAAAGGGCAAGGTTGGGACTGACGCGGATGCAGACAAAGAAAAAAAAGTTGTGGAAAACGCGGTGGAATCACTAAACAAGTTTATGGATCTAATGACGGCGGACATTCGCTTTACCATGCATCAGAAGTCGAATCGACTGATGGTACAGTTAGTGAGCGAAAAAGACCAGACTGTGCTGCGGGAATATCCTTCCTCGGAGTTTCTGGATATGATCGCCAATATTCGTGAATTTGTGGGGATTCTGACCGACAAAAAAGCCTGACGGCAATAGGGTTGTGCGTTAGGTGGGAGGTTGTAGCCGATGACGACAAGAGTCAGTGGCCTGAGTACGGGTTTGCCTATTGACACGTGGGTAACCAATATGTTGAAATCGCGCAAGACGCAGATCGATACGATAGAGAAAAAATCGACGATCTTGCAATGGAAACAGTCGGATTACCAAACACTTTATGCCAAAGCCAAGGAATTGGGTGATTTAGCTTTTAGCGATACGCTGGATACCAATCTGGCTCCGTTGAAGGCAACTTCGTCCAATGAAACGGTGGCAACGGCTACGGTGGCTGCCGGCACAGCGCAGTATTCACATCGCCTGTCGGTAACGCAACTGGCGGATAGCGTTTATCAGGCTTCATCGGCACAAATAACTCCTGTGGGAAATGATAAGAGTACCTTGGCAAAACAGTTTGGTATTACCAGCGATTTCGCCGTCGTCATCAATGGCAAGTCCATCAATGTATCCAAGGATGCCAGTCTGAATACTTTTGTTAGTAACATTAATAATGCAAATGCAGGGGTAACGGCTATTTATAATGCGACGGTCGATCGCGTTTTTCTCAGTACCCAGAGCAAAGGCGCCTGGGATGGAGAATACGGTTCCCGTATTGATTTCGCCGGAACCAGCAGTGCAGGAATGAATTTTTTCTCAAGTAACCTGAAAATACCGGTCGATGCCAATGTTGCCTCGAATGCGAAAATTACGGCGACCGGCAAGCTCAAAACTACATTGATGACTCAATTCGGTTTGACGGATAGTACGCCTTTTGATATTTCGATCAATGGGAAAACAGTGTCGGTCGACCCAACCAAGAATATGGACACTTTGATTTCAACCATCAATGGTACGACGGGTATTGGCGTCACTGCTTCCTACAATGAAGATCTTGACCGGGTCATGTTCACAGGAACCGGAACCACTCCACAGGTCAGCTTTACGGGGACCGCCGGGACTGGTTTGACCTTTCTCACCACGAACCTAAAGGTGATGGCTGCCGACTCCCGCATGATCTTGGGAAAAGATGCGATAGTTGATATTGATGGCGCCACCAACATGCATGTTCTGGACAATACCTTCACGATGAGCGGCGTGACCTATACACTCAAAGGGACCGGGGCGACCACAGTGGATGTGGCCTCCGACATTGACAAGGCGGTAAAGACGGCGCAAGCTTTTGTCGACAAGTATAATTCCGTGTTGTCTGATATTCTGACCGAATTTAAGGAAACACGTTCCAAACAAGCGAGTGGTCATGTCACCAATGGATTTGAATATTTTCAACCTCTGACGGCTGAAGAAAAGAAAGAGATGACTGACGACCAGATTACTGCCTGGGAAACCAAAGCGAAAAAAGGCATGCTCAGTCGGTCGCCGATTTTGGGGACGATTCTGGATAAAATGCGGACCGCCATCTCGCAGCCGGTTTCCAGCCTGCCCAAAACCGATACTTATAGAACCGCTGCCAGCATCGGCATCGCTGTTTCTGAAGGATGGGAATCTTACAAAGAGGGCGGAAAACTGTACCTGGACGAAAGTAAGCTACGGACTGCGCTGGCGGCAGATCCGGATGCGATGAAAAACATCTTTGGTACAAAAGGCACCAAGTCAGCGGCGCAAGGAATCGCAGTGCGGTTAAAAACAGTGATAGATGACGGAAAAACAGCGATCGAGAAAGAAGCCGGTCTGGTGGGAACCGATGTTGCCTCCGGATATCTGGGGAAGCGCATTGAAGAGTACAGCGATCAGATTTACGATTTGACGCTTAAGATGAATGATGAGGAAACCCGCTATTACAATAAGTTTAGTGCGATGGAAACTGCGTTGCAGAAGCTCAGCCAACAGAGCAGTTGGCTGGATCAGCAGTCGGGAAAATCAAGCAGTAGTAGCTAAGGTGCAATATTATTGGGGAAGTCAAGTGGGATTGGGAGGAACTGAATTGTGAATGCGTATTCGAATGCAGGCCAGTCAGCCGCTGCATATAAACAACAGCAGGTAAAAAGTTCGGGACCGGAGCAACTTACGCTTATGTTGTATACCGGAGCTGCACGTTTTGTGGCGGAGAACATCAAAGCGCTGGAGGAAGGCCGCACGAGTGATGCGCATAAAGCGCATTTGCGAGCTCAGGATATAGTGATTTATTTGATTGATACGTTGGATATGCAATACGAGATTGCCCATAATTTGTTCAAACTTTATGATTACCTCAAATTCCGCTTGAATGAGGCGAATTTGCGAAAAGATATCGCGCAATTGGAAGAAGCCAAAGGATTGTTGGTCGATTTGCGTGATACATGGAATGAAGCCATGAAGAAGGCTCAAGAAGAGAAAGTGCTGGAAGGCAAGACAACGCCAAGCCTTGATCATACTGGGGCAGTGAAATTGACGTTGCATACGTCCGAGGCGCAGACGGAGGGCCAATAATTATGACCGGTGAAAATCTTTGGAAAGACTATCGATTTTTGACCCATGAGATGGCAACGTTTATTG